>JAEWHU010000114.1 GCA_023387635.1 Bacillota bacterium | reverse complement strand
GGTATTGACAGTAAACAACAACATTTAGAGGAAATTTTCCTCAATTATTACGGAACGGGGGGAAAATAATATGAGCGTATGGGTATTTAAAAATACTTTAAAAAGAAGCTGGAAATTACTATTAATTTTCTTTGTAGTGTTGTGCTTTTACTTAAGTGTAATTATTTCTTTGATTAATCCAGACGATATGGAGAAAATCAAGGAGCTCTATGGGACAATGGGGAATCTACTACCCGCTTTTGGCATTAGTATAGCATCAATGACATCACCTCTTTCCTATACGGCATCCACATTCTTCGGAATTTTAGTTATGGCATTTACTATGGTTTTCTATATTATCCAAGCAAATAATCTTATTGCAAAACCAGTAGATGATACTTCTATCGTTTACATATTGTCAACACCTATAACAAGAACAAAACTGATTGTAACGCAAGGCATATATCTTATCTTTTCCCTAGTGGTTCTCTTTTTGGGGATACTTGCAACAGGCTCTGCGATACTAAGTGGCTTCGGTAATTTTGACTTTATGGCTTACCTTAATCTTGTATCGATTACATTTTTACTTTGCACTGCAATTGCCATGCTTAGTTTTTTCTTGTCAGTTGCATTTTGTGATACCAAGCTTGGAACAATTCTTGGCACTGGTGTTCCGATAGGATTACTAATTATCAGTATGCTTGGAGGAGCTGGTGGAGATTCTACAAAATGGTTAAAAAGGGTAAGTCCATTTGGATGGATTGACAGCGTTAGAATTGTAAATGGGGATATTTCTACATGGTGGATGTACCCTGCATTTGCAGGAATCATTGTTATTCTTTTTATTTCTTCTATCGTCGTATTCAATAAGAAAAGACTTCCAATATAATTTTTGTTTAGCAATAAATAATGAGGCTGTTACACCATGACTAAATATAATTCATGGTGTAACAGCCTCACTTTAAAGGTAAACATTAATTTTTTTAATTTACCAGAGTTAAAAATATTTCTTATTTCCCCAAAGATTACATTTTTTCAGATCAACATACTCATTGTAAGCTCTCTCTAAAATTTGTTTTTCATTAGAGAATTTTAACATATGATATGCTTCATGAAATTTGTAGTATCCTGAATCCATGAAATATTCTTCTCTTTGTGGTTTGCTGTAATAGCTATCAGACATCATTAAGTACCAATGAACATCCTTTATTACTGTATTCTGCGGAGTACTAAAAGTATATTGACTCTTTCCAATATATTTAATGATAGAAGCTTCGGTACCTGTTTCTTCCTTAACTTCTCTTATTGCAGTTTCCTTATATTCTTCGCCTTCCTCCACAGTTCCTTTTGGCAGAACCCAACCTTCATACTTGTTTTTATAGTTCTTATACAGTAGTAAAATCTTTCCTCTGAATATAACTACACCGCCACAGCTCGTTGCTTCAATCATCGCAATCCCTCCTGTATAATGGTGTGTCGATTTTTCTACTTACAGTATACATCAGTTTCCATAAATATTCAACTAATATTTATGCACATCGCACAAAATACTATACCAATAATTATTGTGCCCCATAAGCACCTATTAAACACTGGTATATTAAATATATGTTTTTTTTTTAAATATGTTATTAAATTCGACTTTTAGGAATTGTACTATTTATTTGCAAAGTGAATAAACAAGTAAGTCCCTTACTTTTTAAGGTTAAAATAAGCGTCAAAAACTTTTGATGCGATTGGCACTGCATACTCACTACCTGTACCAACACTTTCAACGATTACACTAACTACAATTTCAGGATTTGTTGCTGGTGCGAAACCAACAAACCAAGCATGTGCAGGCTTTCCTTTCTTATGTTCTGCCGAACCGGTCTTTCCTGCAACTTCATAAGGCTTATTTTTTAATGCGCTTGCTGTTCCATTCTTAACTACTTCAGTCATAAATGAAGTTAATTTTGTAGCTTCTTCTGATTTCAAAATTGTTCCATATAATTCTGGTAAATATTTTTTAATTACAGTATTATTAGCATTTTCAACTCTATCTACGACATATGGTTTCATCATAACTCCACCATTTGCAATAGCGGATACAATTAATGCGCTATGAAGTGGGGTGATACCTGTTTTCCCTTGTCCTATTACAGTTTGAGGAATTTCACCTATATCTGAATTCCCATCTAATACAAAACTACTCCTATTATATATAAGATTAGTCGGTAATGCACTATTAAATAAAAATGACTCATTTAATTTTTTAAAAGAATTCATATTAAGCATTGTTCCAATATTAGCAAAGGAAGTGTTACAAGATTTCGCAAAGGATTGTTCTAAATTAACACGACCGTGCACTTTGTTATTATAACAACTAATAGTTACACCATTAAATACACCCTTTCCTGTACATTCGTATTCATAGTCTTCATAATTGCTATTTTCTCTCATATATTGTAATGCTGTTAATATCTTATATATTGATCCTGGTGGATAAACACCTTGGGTAGCACGGTTTATTAAAGCAGAATTATCCTCGCTATCTTTTACTAAATCATCCCATAATACATTAATTTTATTAGGATCATAATCTGGTTTTGATACCATTGCAAGAATCTTACCAGAGGAAGGTTCCATCACTACTACTGAACCCTTATTGTTACCAAGAGCATTGTATGCAACTTCTTGCAAATTTGCATTTAGAGTAGTTATAACATTATCACCTTTGTTTTTCTCACCTTTAATTTCTGTGTAGATTTTTTTTAGACCATTTTCATTTGAAGTTAACAAAAGAAAATTCTCAGATGATTCAAGCCCTGTTCTACCTTTGTTCACTCTTCCAACAATATGAGAAAATACATTACTGTATGGATAAATTCTAGTTTCTAACCCCTCTTCATCTGTTTTCGTATAAGCAAGAACCTTACCATCAGCCGATAATATGTCTCCCCTTACAATATGCTCAGATAACAAATCCTGCCTCTTATTATATGGATTATTAATTACATCCTTACTTTTAAATGCAACAAAATGAGTAAAATAACCAAGCATAATAACAAATATTCCAACAAATATATAAGTTATATTCATAATCTCACTATTTATCTTACGTTTTTTATTTTTTTCTTTTTTTACTTGCTTACCCGAGGGGGCTTCATTCATTGCAACTATATCGTAATCATCTTGCTGGTACAGATTTTCCTTCTTTTTCACTTCTCTTTGTTTTCTTTTTACGTTTTCTTCTTCTTTTTTCAACATCCTCATTCCCATCTTGACTAAAGACATATAGTCCTTGAATCACACTAAACATTAATAAACTGCTAAGTATAGAACTACCTCCATAACTAATAAGAGGTAGGGTAACTCCTGTTGACGGTATAAATTTTGTTGCACCACCAATGGATAAAAATACTTGAAAAATATACAAAATACTAAGGCCAATGGCGATTAATTTATAAAACTCATTTTCTAATTTCATAGCAATAGTGATAAACATAATAAAGCAACTAATGCAGATTAAGATCAAACAAAGTGCAAATATTGCTCCCATCTCTTCCGATATTGCAGAAAATATAAAATCACTATCAACTACAGGTATACTAGTAGGTAGTCCTTTGGTTAACCCCATTCCAAACCATCCACCAGTGCCAATTGCAAATAATGATTGAGATATTTGATACCCTTCCTTGTCAATATATGCCCATGGATTTGACCATGCTATCACTCTAACCTTTACGTGATAAAATAGATTATATGCTACCATTGATGCTAATACACCACCACTTAAGCCAGCCAAAAAATAAAATGGATTGCCAGTAGCAATATATAACATAACTAAGTAGGTCACAAAAAAGATAAGTGCTCCACCTAGATCTTTTCCTGCAACTAAGATAAGTACGTGGCTTGCCGCTAGTACTGTTACTACTGCAACATACCTAAAATCTTTTCTTTTAGACAATAATGACGCAATACAAAATACAAAAATTATTTTTACAAATTCAGAAGGTTGCAATGTAAAACCAAAAATATTTATCCAGTTTGTTGCACCATACTGTTCTATTCCAAAAAATAATACTGATAACAATAGAACTATACCTAATCCCCCATAAAACCATCCAAACTTAGATAAATGTTTCAGTTTATCAATGAGTAAAGGAATAATTAAGCATATCATTAAAGTAGCTCCAATGATAATGGATTGTTTTACAGCCTTTTGATAAGATAATCTTGTTAGCATAACTAATCCAATGGTTATTAAGAATAGCATGTTATGAAGAACTAATTTTGAAATATTACTATATATCCATTGATACAATATTAACACTAAGGTAATTCCAATCAACTGTCCAACGTATAAAGAGACAATTTTTACATTCATACTGTTTATATAAAGTATTAAAAAGCAAATAAAATGAAAGGCATATGTTATGCCAGTCATCTTACCATATATTCTATTTTGTTTCTTTTTATCGTTAATTCCTAATACATAAAAGGCATAAAAGGTATAAAAAGCGATTAAAAGAATATTAATGTATTTTGATAATTGAACTAATAAATTAATCACTTGATTAATCCTTTCTTTGTTAGGATTTTATGACTTTATTATAAAATACCACGTTTAAAATGACCTCTTGTAATATTTTTAATCTCATAATTCACGGGTTTTTTATATACATAAGCATCTACAAAAGCCTTAATCACACTTTGGCACTCTGTACTGTCTTCTGTAGTAAACCAAAGTCTAATATTTCTTACATTTATCTCATTTACTTCATTTACATCATTTAATAAGGATAAACTATCACTATTGTATATAGTATTATAACAGTCTCTGCAATGACGTTTTACTATAAAACCTTTTTGGTAGCGATCAATTAATTCTATTTTTTCTAATCCTATATCGCAGCATGGTGTATCTGAAGTTTTATTAAAGTTTACATTCTTTCCACCAGCTGCATTCTTAACTAAGCACTGGGCAGAAACCATCAGAGGAATCTTGCCATAAACAATCATTTCATTAAATGTGCCTTTTAGCTTTGCTAATTCCTTACTATTTAATTCTAGTGGTGCAGTAAATTTTGTTATATTTAGACTGTTCCAAAAATCTTTTGCTCCAGTATTCATTACATACATATTATAATCAGTAATAATATCTTTTCCATTTAGAATAGCATTAAATTCTTTTGTTAATAAGGTATATTCTTCGAAATTGCGTAATAAATAACCATCTATAGTATTATCCATCAATATGTTTTTATACTGTAAGAACAACCTATAAGTAGCATTTCTCATAATATTTGGTAATTTTATATAGCATTCTTTACTACTATTTTTAATCCTTGTTGTGACGCTAATCAAATCTTTTAAAGGAACTATATCACTATCAATATAGATTCTTTTTACTTCATTGACCTTAATAGCTACATTTAATTGTTCCATAGTTTCTACTAAAACATGAACACCAAATATACTTTCCTTCTCTAAATCATAGGATTCTTTCTTAGTCATATCTTGATTCATTTCAGTAGATACTTTATTCTCTTCTTTATTAATAATCGCTTTACCATCACGTTTATGACTATCTGCAATTGCCTCTTCTAAGCGAATTAATCCATCTCTTCTTAATTCATTTAATTTTACTACCGGTACAAAAACATTGCCTTCTATGGTAACGTCTAGTGAATCAAAACTATAATTTGACTCACTTGTCTTTGATATTTGTTTTAGTAGTTTTTCTTTCGTCATTGGTTGATTCATTGCCTCTTGAACAATGTCGCCATAGACAGTAACAGTAATATCTCTACAAGATAATTCTAATATAAGTGGTTCATTAACTCGTGCATAAAGATGACCCGCTATATTTTCTTTTCTTAAATCTTTTAGATATCTCTCATACAACTCATCAAGAAGTGCATTGTTTTTAGTACGATATACCATACATTTTGGTTTTACAGATAAACCTTTTGTAAAATTAATTGTATAGTTCTTATTTTTCTCTTCTTTGTTTTTCACTGTAAATTCATATATATTTTCAGTTTCATTACGTATTTCTAATATATCTTGAGGATATAGGTCTTCCATTAACTTAATCGTTGCAGTATTACCCTTGGTTTCCTTTACTTCACCTACTAATACTCCACTATGATTTGGTCTTTTAACTGACATCATCACAGAACCATTTCGATCGGTATAATATCCACTACTAAAGCCACCACGGTTATATAAATCTTTTAGATTCATCATGTCCTTACTTAATTCACCCTTGTTGTCTGCAAGGAATTTTTCATAACGTTCTCTACCAAGTTCTAAATACTTATCCACGTATTTGCGGTAGGTATAGGTAACACCTGCTGCATACTCAGGTCGTTTCATACGTCCTTCTATTTTAAAAGAATCAATTCCAGCATCTATTAAGTCAGGTATAATTTCAATTGTACTTATATCTTTTGGGCTTAACAAATATTTTTCGTCTTTACTAAATTTATTTTTACCATCTGCTTTTAGATTATATGGCATACGACATGGCTGGGCACATCTCCCCCTATTCCCACTTCTGCCACCAAACATACTACTCATTAGACATTGTCCAGAATAGCAATAACAAAGAGCACCATGTACAAAGGATTCAATTTCTAGATCCGTATTTTTTCTGAGAGTACGAATTTCCTCTAAGGATAGTTCTCTAGCATTTACCATTCTAGTTACACCATAATTTTTTAGTACTTCACCACCTTCTGCCATGGTTAATGACATCTGGGTACTAGCATGTATATCTAAATCTGGAAAATGCTTATGAATAAAATATAACGCTCCTACATCCTGTACAATTACTGCATCTATACCTTGAAGATAAAATGGACGTATATAATCATATAAATCATTATAAAGTTCATCCTGCTTTAATAAGGTATTTACAGTTAAGTAAATCTGTTTACCATGAATATGGGCGTAATCAATAGCCCATAGCATATCCTCTAAACTAAGGTTATCTGCATATGCTCTGGCTCCAAATTTATTACCACCTATATATACAGCATCACATGATGCATGTATGGCTGCTTTTAAGCTCTCAATAGAACCTGCTGGTGCTAGTATTTCTATCTTTTTCATTAATTTCTCCATTTCTGCGCATTAAAGATTGTGCCTGGGATTACGCAGCACAAATCTTGTGTAAACTTATTTCCTACTTTTCTTATTAATAAAAATCCGCCTAGAATGGGAGTAAAATTTCCTCCCCTCTCTATGCGGACCACTTTTCACCTTTTTTTTTCAAGCAATTCTGTTTCTAAACGTATTATAGTTTTTTGAGCTTCATTGAGCTCAGTTTTATAAGTTTCTAGATCTCTTGTGGCTGTTTCAAGTTTAGAATGAACGGAAATTAATTCATGCTTTAAATCAAATATTTCATTACTTTTACTATCATTCTCGTTCTCAATTTCTTTTACTTGATTCTTAATTTTAAAATAATCATCAGCAATGTTGATCTCTAATAAAACATTCCTAGTTTCAGCATCAAGCATTCTATAAAAATCCTGCTTTTTAAACTCAGCATGCTTGTTATTTATATAAGATGCAACTTTTTGTAGATATTCTTCACTTTCATACCCACGTAAGGTATATCTTTTATTATTTATGATTACCTCAATATCATTCATCTTTTTCACTTAAACACCCCTCAGGCTTTTTATAGAAATATAAACTGCCTAAACTTAAAATACAAGGCAATCTATACAATTATTACCTCTATTATATACGATATTTAAATTTTATACAAGCTTTTCTTGACTTAGTCCAAAATGCTTATAAGTAATATCAGATACCATTCTACCCCGTGGAGTTCTAAGTATTAAACCATTTTGTACTAAATAAGGTTCATACACTTCTTCGATTGTACCAGGGTCTTCCCCAATGGTCGTGGCAATGGATTCTATTCCAACTGGGCCACCACCAAATTTTTCTATCATAGTAAATAATATCTCTCTATCTGTATTATCAAGTCCTAATTTATCTACCTCTAATAAATCAAGGGCATAATTAGCAACCTCTAAGGTTATTTTTCCGTCATATTTAACTTGCGCAAAGTCCCTTACTCGTTTTAGTAAACGATTAGCAAGTCTTGGAGTTCCTCTTGACCTTCTTGCAAGTTCAATAGCCCCGGCTTCATCAATTTCTACACCAAATACATTTGCTGAACGACATATGATTTCCTTTAGTTCATCAATTGTATAGAATTCCAAACGATTCACCACACCAAAACGGTCACGAAGAGGTGGGGTAAGCATTCCCGCTCTTGTAGTTGCACCAACTAATGTAAACTTAGGTAAATCAATACGAATAGACTTAGCTTGGGCTCCTTTCCCTATGATGATATCAATTACATAATCCTCCATTGCTGGATACAAAAGTTCTTCTACTTGCCTGTTTAAACGGTGTATTTCGTCAACAAATAATACATCACCTTCTGAAAGTCCATTCAGAATAGCTGCCATCTCACCTGGCTTTTCAATAGCAGGTCCAGAAGTAACTTTCATATTAACTGACATCTCGTTAGCTATAATGCCTGCAAGTGTTGTCTTTCCAAGGCCAGGCGGTCCATAAAAAAGGACATGATCTAGGGATTCATTTCTCCCTTTTGCAGCTTCTATATATACTTTTAGATTTTTTTTAGCTTTAGTTTGTCCAATATAGTCTTCTAGTAGCTGTGGTCTTAAGCTACTTTCAATCTTTTTATCTTCATCCATTAATTCAGTTGCTATTATTCTTTTTCCCATTTTATCACCAACTTAACTTAAGTCTATATTAAACTTTTAAGACTTATTTTTATTATATCTTCCACTGTCATAACTTCAGTAATGGTTACTTTTCTAACGACTCTTGCAGCATCTGTACTCGTATATCCAAGGACCACTAAGGCTTGAATTGCTTCGTTTCGTTTCTGATTTATAGTGCTTCCTGCACCTTTTAATTGCATCTGACCTTCCATTTGGTTCATTAATTTTTCTTCAAATGCATCTTCTAATTTAAATTTATCTTTTAACTCTAAAATTAATTTACTTGCAGTCTTAGCTCCAACTCCTGGGGCTCTTGATATGGTTTTTACATCATTAGATAACACGGCAAAACGTAAATCATCTGTACTAATTGCTGATAATATTCCAAGTGCTCCCTTTGGTCCAATCCCATTCACGGTAATTAGTAATTTGAATGTATCAAGGTCATCACGTGTAACAAATCCAAATAGGCCAACATAATCTTCTCTCACATGGAGATATGTATGTATCTTAACATCGCTGCCAACACTAGGCAAATCATCTAAAGTAGAAAGTGGCATGCGAATATCATAACCAATACCATTCACATCCACAACAACACCTTCACTATTTACTTCAACTAATTCACCTTTCATATATGAAAACATAATAATCCTCCTGTGTCAAAACGGATATTCTGGATCCGCATCACTACTTGCTCATAACCTTACACCTGCTACACAGGTATAAGGTTAAACTATAACCATTATAACGTTTATAGGACAATTAAGCAAGAGAAAAAAACATTTGTTCGATTACATCTGAGTTGCAAATAAATATAGGATGCGCTGGCTTACCTTCATAGTCCAAGGTCTATTCTTCCATTCTTGATAACTTATTTCTACGCATTCATCTATTGTTTTTAATATATCATCTTTAATAACTTCAATGATATCGTTGTCACACATCCACAAACCACACTCGTAATGTAGGTAAAAACTTCGATAATCCATATTAATGGTACCAATGATACCACAATCTTTTGTTATAATTGTTTTTGCATGTATGAAGCCAGGTTTATATTCATATATCTTAACTCCAGCTTCTAACAATCTTCCATAATTATAGTTGGTAAGCAGTTTTACATTCTTTTTATCTGGTATATATGGAGTAATGATTCTAACATCAATGCCACCTTCTGCTGCTGTAATCAGTGCTTCTTTCATATCATCTTCAATTACTAAATAGGGTGTAGTGATATATAAATAATCCGTAGCATAATAAATCATTTGCTTATATATGCTTTCTATAGGGTTTCTAGGATTGTTTGCAGGACCATCCGCTATTACATGACAATATACATCATTTTCTTTAAACTTTTTGGTAGGACGATAAGGATTATAATCAAAGTGGCCATTATCCATACATATTTCCCACATCTGTAGAAATGTAACGGTCAGTCCCCAAACTGCCTCACCTTCTACACGTACAGCATTATCTTTCCATACCCCAAAACGATTAATTATATTAACATATTCATCGGCTAAATTCATACCACCTGTATAACCAATATTACCATCAATAACAATTATTTTTTGATGACTTCTATGATTCATATAAAGTTTTTCCGTATATTTGTGTATTGGATTAAAAACTCCTACTTCAATTCCTTCTTCTTCTAGTCTTTTCTTAAAGTATTTTGAAGTTCTAAGTGTGGCTCCAAAGTCATCATACATGAATTTAACCATAACACCTTGACTTATTTTCTCTAATAAAATCTCATGTATTTTATCCCATAGAGCTCCTTCAGCAACTATGAAAAAATTAATTAGTATAAATTTTTTGGCATTCCTTAAATCTTCAAAAATTGCTTTAAATACATCCTGACCCATGGGATAATAATTTACTTCATTGTTTTTAAATAATGGAAACTTCTGATTTTCCATAAAAGTAGATATTCTACTTTGAGTCGGATGTTCCATAGCGAATTCTTTCGACAACTCTTTATCATAATGGTAATACTGAGCCCCATGATTTAATTTAGCCAGCACTTTTTTCTCAATCTTTCTTTTTGAATCTGCTTTACCCCATAAGATATACATGATATGACCAGTTACAGGTAAAACAAGTACGATACAGATCCATGCAATTTTAAAAGAAGAGCTTCTATTGTCATTCACTAATCCAATGATAATTAGAATACTTGCAAATTCAATAAATAAATAATAATACAAAGTGTTATCACTTAACCAATATGTAAGTAAGAACATAAAAGAAATTTGTAATAACACAAGTATGGCAACTAGAGTAACCCTTAGGGTACCACTTATAAATTTCTTGCTAGAACCTTTTATTTCTCCATCTAGAATACTACTCATTGATAGCCACCTTTCATTATTCGTGTTATTTGTTAATTCATCATGTAAATCTTTTACCGCGTATTTTTGTTTTATACGAACCATGTTAGGAAAAGATCTTAACAAACGCTTTTGCACCCAATTTAATTGACTTACTTTTCTTTTTACTTTAGAAATATGTTCTATTAAAACCTTATCTTTATAGTAAGTAATATAGTCATTGTTATGCTTAACCTTATTTTTATCAATTAAAAGTAACGCTTTTTCCATTAAATCATGTAAATTGTAATTCCCACGTTTAATTTTTATTCCCTCTTTTATTTCATAAAGCTTACTGTTTTCAATATATTCTAAGACAGCAACTCTAGTTCTATGGACTTCGTTAAAGATCTTATCAAGTTTAATTGTTTGTATCACTGTAACTGTTATATCCCATAGAAATATGATTACCATAATATAACCTATATACTCACCAATGGGTCTTTTTATAAAAGCAATTAGATTTAAGGCCAACGGCCCAAGAATTTCTGTTAGTACTACTGATAGTATACCCCAAAATATGGATGCACTTAAGCATATTCTACCTTTTATATTATACTTTACATTACTGTAATCCCACCACTTAGCATGAAAAAGAATTTCCATCAAAAATGATGTAACATATTCTAATATGGATGCTAGTATAATACCACCAAAAAAAATAAGTAAATATCTACCTTTATAATTTTCAAATGCCATATATACTACAGTAGCTCCTACACCGTATATAGGTATTATGGGGCCACTTAAAAAGCCTCTATTAATCCATTTCTTATTGCGTATTGACACATAACTACTTTCATAAATCCATCCGGCAATTCCAAATAAAAAGAAAAAATAAAATATATGATAAAAATCAGTATACCATACTTTTAAGT
This sequence comes from Bacillota bacterium, assembly GCA_023387635.1. Taxonomy (GTDB): domain Bacteria; phylum Bacillota; class Clostridia; order Lachnospirales; family Lachnospiraceae; genus Anaerocolumna. The sequence continues at coordinate 2,352 of JAEWHU010000114.1, read as the reverse complement.
TCCACATATAAAGTTTTCATCCCCTTTTTACGATACTATTTATTGTTTCTTATTTTATATGATTCTATTCTATACAAAATCATAGCTATTATTTTAACATATAACATCAAAGATTCATACTATTTTCAGATAGATTTCTTTACTTTAGAGTAATTGTATATGATATAATAATGCTATTATATTAATTAGTGAGGTTCATATGATAATAAAACATAAAATGATAAATGAAACCCTTAGTTACCCTTTAGAGAAAGATTCTAGCCTAAAGGATATAGCTTTTTTTGATATAGAAACTACAGGTTTTAGTGCGGATAGTTCATATTTATATCTTATTGGATGTATGTATTATACAGATAATTCATGGCATTTAACCCAGTGGTTGGCAGAAGACATTAGCGATGAAAAAGATATAATTATATCTTTTACAAAAACTTTAAGTTCTATAAAGAGATTAATTCATTTTAATGGTACAACCTTTGACATCCCATATATAAATCGAAAGTGTAAAGCATTAGGCCTTATTAATCCTTTCCTTGGAAAAGAAAGCTATGATATGTACAAAGAATTATTTCCTCTAAAGAAACTATTACCAGTTCCTAACTTTAAATTAAAGGCATTAGAATCTTTTGTGGGAATAAACCGTTTAGATACTCACTCTGGTGGTGAATTAATACAAGTCTATACGAGTTTTATTGGTAAATTACAGATTGAAAAATTAAGAGCTTTAAATAATCCTCATCAACTTAATAATGTAGAAGATACATCTATACCACTAAAACTTGAGAATAATTCACCTGCAAAAGAATTAGAAAGAATTCTTTTGTTGCATAACGAAGAAGATATTACATCACTTCTTTCTATATCATCCTTACTTCATATAAGCGATTTATTTATAAAACCTATAAAAACGTTCGCTGCTATAAAGTATAACATAAAAACCATAGATAGTAGGCCTACCTTTTCTTTCAATCTATCCTTGCCCTACCAACTTCCTTTTAGTATAAAATGGACATACTCCCTAGGTTCCCTTTTAGATAACAGTGATGATAACAATCCTTATGCTTCTTCTATCTTAACCATAAACATAACAAACTCTCAAATTGAGTTGTTAATTCCATTGTTTACTGGAACATTAAAATATTTTTATAAAGATTATAAAGATTACTATTATCTACCAATAGAGGATACTGCCATACACAAAAGTGTAGCGGAATATGTTGACAAAGAATATCGTGTTAAAGCTACAAAAGCTAATTGCTATACAAAGAAAAGTGGAACCTTTCTTCCTTGTGTATTACCCTCCTATTCTAAAAACAACCACAAGGATAAAAGTAACTATCCAGCGAATTCTTTCTTTTTTGATTATGAAGATAAATTATATTTTACTGAATATGATGATGAAATGTTTGCAGACTTAGATATATTAGAAGAATATATAAAAAATTTATTACATTTATTCTCTAACAGCAAGGAAATAACTACAAAAAATTTATAATTTGAATGGTTTTAGAATGATTTTTAATTAGTTTATCAGAATAATTTAATTATGTATAATTAAATCATGTATAATTTAATTAGCGTGATGAATAATTTAAAGAATAATTTTAAATCGTATATTTTTAACTAGATGAAACATACTACTAGAGAACGCTTACATTACTATTTTTGTAATAAAAGCAATAAACCATATAATTATAAGAAAGGAGTAGTTATGTCAAATCCTAAAGGTGCACATTCTAGTGCAAAAGACAGTAACTATAAATCAAAAGCTAATAATAGTACTAAAAGTAGTCATACCGAGAATACTACCAACAATGTACAGAGTCAAAAAAGAATTACCACAAGTAAACAAGAGGATACCGAACGTCGCGATGGCCCAGGAGGAAACTAGTTTATTAATAAATAAATTCATTTGTACTTGATTTATTAATCTAATAAAAAATGCCTATGACTTTTATAAGTTATAGGCATTTTTTCTATTCATCTTTTCTAAAATACTCAATCCCCAGTATCAAAAATCCAATTAATAGAAGTATTATTGAAAAAATGGTTAATATAAAAAAATCAAGGGCTCGAAATATATTCAAACCCTTGATTTTATTTGATTTTTATTATTTTTCTGTAGCGATGATTTCTTTTTTGTTGTAAGAACCACAAGCTTTACATACTCTATGTGGTACCATTAACTCGCCACATTTACTGCACTTAACTAAGTTAGGTGCGGACATTTTCCAATTCGCTCTACGGCTGTCTCTTCTAGCTTTAGAAGATTTATTCTTTGGACAGATAGCTCCCATGATTACACCTCCTTAAAATTGCTGAATATATCTCGGATTACTGACATTCTAGGGT
>JAEWHU010000098.1 GCA_023387635.1 Bacillota bacterium | reverse complement strand
CTATATGCCAACCATAAGAAGTAATTATACTTTTGGTATTAAGAATCCGTGGACATTAGCAGATGATTTAGTGTGGAAAAGGACCCATAGGGTTGGTGGCTATGTAAATATTTTGGCAGGATTTTTATTTCTGTTCATGGCGTTTATACATCAAGAAATATTTTATATTTTATGTTTGCTATTTATTATTGTAAGTATTCTAGGAATTAATGTGTATTCTTATCTATTGTATAAAAGAATTAAGAATTAAATTTAAATAAACAAATAAAGCTTGTAAAAAGATGATATAATGACGGTCTTTTACAAGCTTTATTTATTTTATTAATAAAGTTTCGATAAAATCAAACTCAATTCCCATGCATTAATACTGTAATTAAATAGTTTTAATCTTATTATTTATATTCCATTAAGAAACGTTCATTTGCTTTAAGAACATCATTCATAGCATCTATTCCAGGAGCGCCTATGGTGTTTCTTTTTTCAACGCAAGTAGATAAACTGATTGCTTCATAAATATCTTCTTCAAAGATAGGGCTTATGGATTTAAATTCTTCTAAAGTCATGTCATCCAAGGAGAGATTTTTATTAATACAATACAATACTAACTGACCAATAATTCCATGAGCATCACGGAAAGGAACTCCGTGATTTACCAGATAATCTGCAGCATCTGTTGCATTGGTAAATCCCATTTTTGCACTTTTTTCCATAATATCTTTATTGAACTTCATTGTACTAATCATACCAGTGAATAACTTTAAACACGCCTTTACAGTATCCATTGCATCAAAGGTTAATTCTTTATCTTCTTGCATGTCTTTGTTATATGCAAGAGGTAGTCCTTTCATGGTAGTAAGTAATGAAATCAAGGTACCGTATACCCGTCCTGTTTTTCCTCTAACTAGTTCTGCAATGTCTGGATTTTTCTTTTGGGGCATAATACTGCTTCCTGTTGAATAAGTATCATCCATTTCAACAAATCTATATTCATTGGAATTCCATATAATTATTTCTTCACAAAATCTGCTTAAGTGCATCATAATAATTGATAGTGCACTTAATAATTCGATTAGATAATCTCTATCTGACACGGAATCCATGCTATTTAGTGTTGGTCCATCAAACAAAAGATAGGAAGCAGTAAATTCTCTATCTAGTGGATAGGTAGTTCCTGCGAAAGCTCCAGAACCAAGAGGTGAATAATTCATTCTTTTTTTTATATCATCAAGACGTAAACTATCTCTTTTAAACATTTCAAAATAAGCTCCTAGATGATGAGCGAGGGTTGTAGGCTGCGCTTTTTGAAGATGAGTAAAACCAGGCATATAGGTATTAAGATTATTCTTCATTATATTCTGAATTGTTTGTAGTAAATCTTTCATTAAAACTTTTATTTCTGCAATTTCATCCCTTGTATAAAGTTTCATATCTAGTGCTACTTGGTCATTACGACTTCTGCCTGTGTGTAGTTTTTTTCCAACATCTCCAATGCGCTCTATTAGAGTACTTTCAATAAAACTATGAATATCCTCATGTGACATATCAATTGTTAATAGTCCTGAATTAATGTCTTCCATAATGGATGTTAAACCTTTTGTCATTTGATTCATTTCATCAGTAGATACAATACCTTGATTACATAGCATAGTAACATGAGCAATGCTACCAAGAATATCTTGTTTATAAAATCTCATATCAAAAGATATGGATGCATTAAAGTTATGAACTAATTCATCTGTTTCTTTTGTAAATCGTCCGCCCCACAGTTTCATAATGGATACCTCATTTCTTAAGTTGTTTATTTATGCATTAATTAGATTAATTATACATTGAGAGAAAGGAAATATCAAGCAAAACTTTTATTTAAATTTATACGTACTATGAGAAGTAGTAAGATATATGATTATAATAATCTGATAGAAAAAAAGCGAGTCACATACTATGAAGCAACTCACTTTTTAAATTCTATTATTTATCTAGGTTATATAGTTTTGTATACTTATCTGTTAAGTACTGGGTATAATAATCTGGATTGAATTCTTCGTTCATCATACCAAGTAATAATTCTTTGGTATTTTTAGTTGCACCATATTTGTGAATATGTGTACCTAAGAAATCTACAATAGGAGTAAGATTACCCTCTAGTAATAATTCATCTACTGGAATCTGTGTTTTCATATAAGCATAGATTTGTGCAGAGATAGCACTACCAATTGCATAAGAAGGGAAGTAACCAAACATGCCACCTGCCCAGTGTATATCTTGTAATACTCCTTCAGCGTCTGTACCTGGTGTAATACCCATATATTCTTCGTACTTTTTATTCCAAACAGCAGGTAGTTCTTCCACTGTAATTTCATTAGCAAAGATCATTTTTTCGATTTCGTAACGAATAATAATGTGAAGAGAATAGGATAATTCATCTGCTTCCGTACGTATTAATCCAGGTTCAGATTTGTTAATACCTTTAATAAATTCATCCAAACTTATGTCTTTTAAATTCTCACTAAAAGTATTTTGTAGTTTACTATAAATAGGTGTCCAGAATTCTTTACTTCTTCCAATTACATTTTCAAAAAATCTGGATTGAGATTCATGAATACCCATGGAGGAACCTTGACCAACTGGAGTTTGTGTAATTGCATCGTCCACATTCATTTCGTATATACCATGACCAGCTTCATGAATAACTGAAAAAATAGAGCTGATTAAATTATTCTCTAGGTAATGGGTTGTTATACGAACATCTTTGTTATGAAGCTGTGTCGTAAATGGATGTGCACTTTCTGCAAGAACACCACGTTTGTAATCAAAGCCTACATATTCCCCAATATATGTACTAAATTCTTTTTGCTTAGCAACATCATATGTTAAGGTATTATATGAATTATCAATGCTATCTTTTCTTTTTGCTACTTCACTTAATAGAGGAATAACAGTAGCCTTTACTTTTTCAAAGAAAACATCTAATTTTTCCATGTTAAAACTTTCTTCATAATCATTTAAAAGAACATCATATGGCTTTAATCCTTTTTTATTACGGTAACTAATGAATTTCTTTTGATATTCAATTATTTCTGCTAAAGTTGGAGCAAAATCATTATAAGAATTATTCTTCTTTGCTTTTGCCCAGATGCCAGATGCCTTTGCTGATAATTCACTGTATGCTTGGTATTCATCCGCTGGTATGTTTTCAAGTTCTTCTATTGATTTTTTAAGATTTTTAACGATAGCTTTTTCATTAAAATCAAGTTCTACTTGCTTACTTTCCTCAGAAAGAGTATATACTAAATCTTTTAATTCACTGTTTGTAATGGTATTAAAATATTCACTAGATAGGATACCAATTGTTTTGGCGGAGTGTTCCATGGAAGCCTCAGGTGCTAGAGTTTCAGCATCCCATGAAAATAAAGTTAAAGCAGCACGAAGTGCCATTGCTTTATCTATATGTTTTTGCAATTGTTCATATTCATGATTCATATAGGTTTACCTCACTTTTTGTATTTTAAATTCATAATCCAAGTATACCACAAGGTAATTAAGGTTTTCAATATCAGGATAAAAAATGGTAAAGTATGTAATTAAAACTATTTATAATGAAATATATTACCTAATAGTATTGTTATAATATTCCACTATATATGTCTCTATTATTAAAATATTATCAATAAGATGGTGAAATTTATGAACACTTTTAAAAAATCTATGTTATAATATGGGTACAACAATAGAATTTATTTTTTGCAATTTGATTTCTATTGAGAAGAAATAATAGGGAAATCTATTATTTCTTACATATTAAAATATTTATAAATTTGCAGTTATATAAGCCATATCTTTGTGAATACCATGTATATGGATGGTTCATACTAAGAAAGAGAATGGTTAGATGTGAAAATGATTTTTAGTGTGAAAGATAAATCTATCACACTATTTTGAGAAAGGGATGGTTATTATAATGAGTAAAAATTTCGCAATTGAAAAAGTGGTAGGAAGAGAAATATTAGATTCTAGAGGTAATCCTACAGTTGAAGTTGAAGTAGTATTAGAAGATGGAAGTCTAGGACGTGCAGCAGTTCCATCTGGTGCATCCACTGGTGCTTTTGAAGCAGTAGAGTTAAGGGATAATGATAAGAAAAGATATCTAGGCAATGGTGTACTTAAAGCGGTGAATAATGTTAATGCAGAAATTGCAAAAGCAATTATAGGTATGAATGCTCTTAACCAAGTTGAAATCGATAAAAAAATGATTGAACTTGACGGTACAGAGAATAAAGGTCGTCTTGGTGCAAATGCAATTCTTGGTGTTTCTTTAGCAGTAGCAAAAGCAGCTGCAGAATCTTTAGGTTTACCTTTATATCAATATATTGGTGGAGTGAATGCAAAGGTTCTTCCAGTACCTATGATGAATATTATCAATGGTGGTAAGCATGCTGACTCTAGCTTAAATGTACAAGAGTTTATGATTATGCCAGTTGGTGCTAAGACTTTCGCTGAAGGTTTGGAATGGAGTACAACTGTATTCCATACATTAAAGAAACTTCTTAAAGCAGATGGATATGTTACTGCTGTTGGTGATGAAGGTGGATTTGCTCCAAAATTTGGTAGTGAAGAAGAAGCTCTTGATTACATTGTAAAAGCAATTGAAGCAGCTGGATTTAAACCAGGTGAAAACTTCTTTATTGCTATGGACGTTGCATCTACTGAAATGTATGAAGAAGCTAAGAAAGTTGGAAGAGAAGGCGAATATCTATTCTGGAAAGCAGGGGAATATAAAACTGTTGATGCTATGATTGATTACCTTGAAGATTTATGCAATCGTTATCCAATTATATCAATAGAAGATGGTTTAGCAGAAGAAGACTGGGCTGGTTGGAAGAAGTTAACAGAGAGACTTGGCTCTAGAGTTCAACTAGTAGGTGACGACTTATTCGTTACAAATACTAAGAGAATTAAAGATGGTATGGAACAAGGCGTTTCTAACTCAGTTCTAATTAAATTCAACCAAATTGGTACTTTAACTGAAACTTTAGAAGCTATTGAAATGGCTAAAAATAATGGTTGGACAGCAATAGTTTCTCATAGATCTGGTGAAACAGAAGATGTAACACTAGCAGATATTGCAGTAGCAACTAATGCTGGTCAAATTAAAACTGGTGCTCCATCAAGAAGTGACCGTGTAGCAAAATACAATCGTTTACTTCGTATTGAAGAACAATTAGGTGATGTAGCTGTTTATCCAGGTAAGGATGCATTCAAAATTAAGAAATAATCGGAGTTAATTATATAAAGTGTAATGAAACAGGGGCTATTGTAAAACTAACTGAACAACGTTAGTTAAGCAACAGCCCTGTTTTGTTTGATAAGTAAAAAGATGGATTATGATTATTTCTGTACTTGTTATGCTAGGATATTATAAAAAGGCTACCTGTCAAAAATAATGCTTATCAATGTCGCAATCCCTTCAATTAAATCTAGAATTATTTCTAAAACCTTATTTTCTTTTTTCTTATCCTTTTCCTTTTTTTTAAGCATATAGTTCTTCCTTTTAATATTAATAATCCAGGGGTCATATCCATGATACACGATACTTAAATATCTCCCCATTTCCAATAACCATATAACTTCATATTAAATTCCCATATCCTTTAGGTTCCACTAAACATTGATTCAAAAGAAATAGTGTGAGGATAAGCTAAAGCAGTAACTTTCCATGAGGGGTTTGTATACTCCTTATTTAAATTACCTATCATTTACAAATAAAATAACATGTTTTTACAGTGCAGTCAATTATTTTTAGAAAATATTTACAAAAAATAATGTTTGGAAAAATGAGTATTTCATAATAACATATGATTACTGACGGGCAGAATGATAAATTAGATATAATGTAGGTGTTCGCAAATGAACTGTAAGTAGATTCGTATTTTGTTAAGCAGTTATTAATAAATGTAAAGAAAAAGTATGATTTAGATTCATTCTAAATCATACTTTTTTATTTTATGTATTGACTAATTAATAAGGTAAAACCCCTAATATCACTAATTAGCGATTTCTTTAACTTTGGTTATGTTATAGTGATAAACCTTAATTATATTACCACTTACATACCGTATTGATTCTTTGCTACATAAGTTTATATCACGGACATATGGCATTTTATCATACATTTGTCTTTTTTCATCTATAGTAAGTTCATAATAAGGACCTTTATCCTTACGTCTTCTAATTTCTTCAATATTCAATCTTAACACCTCTTCCTTGATAATAAACTGGGATATATAAAGCTATACCAATAATACATATAGAATAACCAAAATTAAGTAATATGTATATTCATACAAAAGCCCTATATAAATCTATTAATTACAATATATATGGTTTTGTTTGGATAATCAAGTAGTTTTTTTTAATATATTACCAAAATTTGCACCATTTGGTAATAAAATGCAATGGTATTGCATGGTAATGCACTAAAAAGAGGTTGACATTCTATAATTATGCGTGTATTATTTTAACTTGTACTTACAAAAAATATTGAAAATGTAACTACAGACTTCTAATTCATAAGGTAGGTTAAAAATATGGGAAAATATATTCTTAAAAGAATCGGTGCAGCAATTTTTACAATATTTGTTGCGGCTACATTAACATTTGTCATCATGAATTTAGTTCCTGGGGACCCCTTCATGAGTGAAAAAGCTCCTAGTGAGGCAGTGTTGAATGCATTAAAAGAAAAATACGGACTAGACGAACCACTTTTAGTTCAATATAAGAATTATATGGGCAATCTTTTACAAGGTGATTTTGGTGTAAGTTATAAACTACAAAAGAATAGAGAAATTGTGGATATCATCAAAGAATCCTTTCCAGTATCAGCAACCTTAGGTGCGTTAGCTATATTATTTGCATTAGTAGTTGGCATTCCACTGGGCTGTATTGCAGCATTCAAACGTAATAAATGGCAAGATAACGTAATTAGAGTAATTGCCACCATGGGAATATCGATTCCTGGCTTCGTAGTAGCAACCGTCACCATGATTATATTTACGGTTAATTTAAAATGGTTACCAACATCTGGGTTAAATTCACCTGCTGGATACATACTCCCAGTATTTACATTAGGGTTTTATCCATTATGTTACATCACCAGATTAATGCGTTCTAGTATGCTTGAGGCATTGTCTCAAGATTATATAAGAACTGCAAAAGCAAAAGGAATGAGTAATTTCATTCTAACCTTTAAACATGCATTAAGGAATTCCTTAATTCCAGTTATTACTTATTTAGGACCATTAGTTGCAAGTGTTTTAACTGGTGGTTTCGTAGTTGAACAAGTATTTAACATTCCAGGCCTTGGAAGATATTTTGTTAAAGCTATCAATGCAAGAGATTATATGGTTATTATGGGCATGACAATCTTTTTAGCTACATTTATTATTATTATGAATCTTGCATGTGATCTTTTATACAAGGCAGTTGATCCAAGAATTAAACTTGGTGATGAATAATAGAATTAGGCAGAAGAAAAGTGCAGAAAGAGGGTATTATGAAATTAAAAGATTTTAGTTTTCAAAATAATATGTCGCTAGAAGATTTTGTTCTGGTGCCAAAATCAGAACAAGTAAATATGCAAAATATGAAATCAAATACAAGTTATTTTAAAGATGCTATTAGGAGATTAAAGCAAAATAAAATTGCGATGATTTCATTAGTTGTTATAGTTTTATTTATATTATTTGCTTTCGTTGGACCATTGTTGTCCCCGTATACTTATGATCAACAAATTAGGGGACATGAGAATTTAAGCCCATGTTTAGAACATCCATTTGGTACAGACCAGTTAGGACGTGACCTTTTAGTACGTGTTATGGTCGGTTCAAGAATTTCATTAATTATCGGTATTGGTTCTGCAGTAATTGTATTAATAATTGGTTCTTTATATGGAGCTGTTGCTGGTTTAGTTGGTGGTAAAACTGATAGTATTATGATGCGTATTGTAGAAATAATTTATTCATTACCAGATATTTTAATTATTATTTTGTTACAAATTGTTCTAAAAGAACCTTTGCAAAAGGCGTTTGATTCTGGTTCATTCCTTGGAGGTTTCCAAAAACTTGGTTCTGGTATAGTTGCAATCTTTATTGTTTATGGTTTACTATATTGGGTTGGTATGGCAAGAATTGTTCGTGGACAAGTTTTGCAATTAAAGCAAATGGAATATATAAATGCAGCAACAGCACTTGGTGCTGGTAAGAAACGTCTTATATTAAAACACTTATTACCAAACTGTGTTGGTACTTTAATTGTAACAACCATGTTACAAATACCATCAGCTATTTTCACAGAATCTTTCTTAAGTTTCTTAGGACTTGGTGTATCAGTTCCAATGGCTAGTCTTGGAAGTTTGGCATCGGAAGCATTAAATGGTATACGTTCTTACCCATACAGATTATTATTTCCAGCAATTGCAATTAGTATCATAATATTAGCGTTTAATTTATTTGGTGATGGTTTAAGAGATGCTCTTGACCCAAAACTAAAAAAATAAAAATAGTGTGAAAAGCTTTTACACAGACTGGGGGTAGTTATGTCAGATTTAATGAGAAATAGTGAAAATATATTAGAAGTAAAAGATTTAGAAGTATCCTTTTTTACCTATGCTGGTGAAGTAAAAGCAGTACGAGGCGTATCCTACGACTTAAAACCTGGTGAAATACTTGGTATTGTAGGTGAATCTGGTAGTGGTAAATCAGTTTCCTCCTATGCTCTTATGGGTATCATTCCAGAACCTGGAAAAGTAGTGGGTGGTAGTATTTGCTTTAATGGTAAAGATATTACTAAAATGAGTGAGAAGGAATTAAGAACCATTCGTGGTAAGGAGATTGGAATGATTTTTCAAGATCCTATGACATCTTTAAATCCTGTTTTCACCATTGGTAATCAAATTGAAGAAACATTAAAAAAGCATACAAAACTAAGTTCAGAAGAACGTAAAAATCGTATAATTGAATTATTAACCTTAGTTGGAATAAATCAGCCTGAGAAACGTATGAAGCAATATCCACATGAATTTTCAGGTGGTATGAGACAACGTGTAATGATAGCTATGGCACTTGCATGTAATCCTAAAGTATTAATTGCTGATGAACCAACAACAGCACTTGATGTTACCATACAAGCACAAATTGTAGATCTATTAAAAGATTTAAAGAATAAAATAGACATGAGTATTATTTTCATAACACATGATTTAGGTGTTATTGCAGATATATGCGATAAAGTTGCAGTTATGTATGCAGGTAATATTGTTGAAACTGGAAGTATTGATGAAATATTTTATGAACCTAAACATCCTTATACATGGGGACTACTAAAATCAATGCCTAAAATTAATGCATCTGAGCATGAAAGATTAGTGCCAATTGAAGGTAATCCAGTAGATTTACTAAATCCACCAGCGGGTTGTGCATTTGCTTCAAGATGTGATAATTGTATGAGAGCATGTTTATCAAACGTACCACCTGCCTTTCCAGTAAATGATGGTCATGAGGTAAGATGTTGGTTGCCTGTAAAAGAGTTATATGAAAAGGAGGCAGCAAATGGATAATTTAATAAAAGAAGATAAGCTCATTGAGATAAAAAACTTAAAGAAGTATTTTCCTGTAAAGTCTGGATTTAAAAGTACTAATGTAAAGGCAGTAGATGATGTAAGTTTATACATTAGACAGGGTGAAACATTAGGATTAGTTGGAGAAAGTGGTTGTGGTAAAACTACACTTGGAAGAACAATTTTAAGACTTCATGAACCAACTGAAGGGCAAATTTTGTTCCATGGTGAGGATATCACTAAGGCTAATATGCATAGTCTAAGAAGGAAAATGCAAATTATTTTCCAAGATCCATATGCATCCCTTGATCCTAGAATGACTGTTGGCGATATCATTGCTGAACCTCTTGACATTCACAAAATGTATAAGAACAAAGCTGAGAGACAAGAAAAAATATATTCCTTGCTTCAAACAGTAGGTCTTAATAGAGAGCATGCAAATCGTTTTCCTCACGAATTTTCTGGTGGTCAAAGACAAAGAGTTGGAATTGCAAGAGCATTAGCAGTTGATCCTGAATTTATCGTTTGTGACGAACCAGTTTCTGCACTTGATGTATCTATACAAGCACAAATCGTTAATATGCTTGAAGATTTACAACAGGAAAAGAAATTAACTTATCTATTTATTGCTCATGACTTATCTATAGTGAAACACATTAGTAATCGAATTGGTGTTATGTATCTTGGTCATTTAGTTGAACTTACTTCTAGTAAAGAGTTATATAGTAATCCACTTCATCCTTATACTAAGACTTTATTATCCGCAATTCCTATTGCTGATCCTAAAACTAGTAGAGCTAAGGAAAGGATTGTTTTAAAAGGGGATATACCAAGCCCGATTAATCCTCCAAGTGGATGTCCATTTAGAACTAGATGTCCTTATGCAACAGACATCTGTGCAAAGGAAAGACCAGCACTAAAAGATTACAGTGATGGACATTTAGCTGCCTGTCATAACATTAAGGATATACAAGAGAAAAAGGAGAGATAGTATGAAGAAGAGAACTTTTAAGAAATCAATAGCAATGTTGTTTGCGTTGTTATTTGTCGTAACACCTGTGTTAACTGCTTGTGGTTCAAAAGGTAGTACAGATGTTGGTGAAAAAGGTGTAGTTCTAGATGTAAGCGTTGGACCAGAACCAGAAACACTTGACCCTACTAAGAATACAGCAGCGGATGCTTCTACTTACATTAATCATGTATTTGAAGGCTTAATGCAAATTGATAGTGAAAAAAACGTCGTTGAAGCAGCAGCAGAAAACTATGAAATAAGCGATGACGGTTTAGTATATACATTTAAGTTACGTGATGATGCAAAATGGTCTGATGGAGAACCTCTTAAAGCTGAAGATTTTGTTTATTCTTGGCAAAGACTTGTAGATCCTATGACAGCATCTGACTATAACTATATTATTGATATGGTTAAAAATGCAAATGAGATTATGGCTGGAGAATTAGATAAATCTGAACTTGGAATTAAAGCGTTAGATGAAAAAACATTAGAAATAACACTTGCAGTTCCAACTCCATATTTCCTTGAAATCTGTGCGTTTCCAACCACTTTCCCATTAAGAGAGGATATTGTTGAAGCTAATTCTGATACTTGGTATCAAGATCCTTCTACCTACATTGGTAATGGTGGATATGTATTAAAAGAATGGAATCATCAATCTAGTATTGTTATGGTTAAAAATGAAAACTACCATAATGTAGAAAAATTAGGACCAGATACAATTAAATTCCACCTAATGGAAGATAAGAATACAATTTTAGCATCATTTGAAAATGGCGAAATCTTATTCGGTGATGATCTTCCAAGTGAAGAAATTGATAGAATGACTGACAATGGCCTTTACATTAAAGAACAATTAGGAACTTATTTCTATGTGTTTAACTTAGAAAATGAAGCGTTAAAAGATGCAAGAGTTAGAAAAGCTTTATCTTTAGCTATTGATAGAAATTACCTTGTTGAATCTGTAACAAAAGGTGGACAAATTCCAGCCGACACTTATGTTCCAACAGGTTTAAATGATGTTGATACAACTAAACAATTCCATGATGTTGCTAATAAATGGTATAGTGTTGATAAAGCTGATTATGAAGCTAACGTAGCGGAAGCTAAGAAATTATTAAAAGAGGCTGGCTATCCAAATGGTAAAGGATTCCCAACCATTGAGATAATGATTAACGCAGGACATGAATCATTAGCAGAAGCGATTATTTATATGTGGCAACAAGAATTAGGTATAAATGCAACAATCTCTCAACAAGATTGGGCTGTATTTATTGAAACAAGAAATTCTGGTGATTACCAAGTTGCAAGACATGGTTGGTCAGGCGATTACAATGACCCTATTTCCTTCCTTGATATGTGGGTAACTGGTGGTGGTAATAACGATGCTAATTACTCTAACAAAGAATATGATGAATTAATTGCAAAGATTAAAACTACTTCTGACAAAGAAGAAAGAATGAAATTAATGCATCAAGCAGAAGATATATTAGCAGAAGATATGCCAGTTCTTCCATTATATTTCTATACTGACTTATATTTAAAATCTGATAAATTAGAAGGTTTTTATTCTACTCCACTAGGATTCAAAAACTTTATGTATACAACTATAGCGGAATAAGCAATAATATAAACGAAAGAGCTTTGTAGTAGGGTTACCTATTACAAAGCTCTTTGTTACTTTTTAATATTTTTTTGAAGTTCCACAACAACAATTGGAAGGAATGATAATAAGAGTACCATTGACCATTGAGCAGGATTTAATGGAACAACTTTAAATATATCTGCAAGTGGTTTTACCATGATAACAGCCACTTGTAAGAATCCACATATAAGGAAGGAAAGAACTATTTTCATGTTGGAAAATAATCCGATTTTTGTAAGGGAATGTTCACTTCGCATATTAAAAGAATGAAACAATTGGGATAAGCTTAATACAGCAAAGGCCATAGTGCGACCAATACTTGGAACGATTTCACCAGCAATTACAACGACGCTACTATTTTTTAAGAGCGGATCTGTTATTTGAGCACTATCATATAATTTAATACCAATAATAAATGCTAATAAGGAAAGAAAACCTATCATAGTACCTTCAAATATGATTTTAAAGATAAGCCCATCAGAAAACATTCCTTTGTCTGGACGGATAGGCTTTTTTTTCATAATATCAGATGGCGCTGGCTCAACACCAAGAGATATTGCTGGTAGTGAATCTGTAACTAGATTTACCCACAATAATTGTACTGCAAGAAGAGGAGATGGAAGACTTAATAAAATAGCTGTAAAAATAGTGATAATTTCTCCAATGTTACAGGATAATAAGAAGTGAACAGCTTTTTTTATGTTGTCATAGATGCCCCTTCCTTCTTTTACTGCAGATACAATGGTAGCAAAATTATCATCCGTTAATATCATGTCAGCAGCATTTTTTGCAACATCGGTACCTGTAATACCCATGGCACAACCAATATCAGCAGCTTTTAGAGCGGGTGCATCATTTACTCCATCGCCAGTCATGGCTACCACTTCACCTCTAGCTTGCAAAGCCTTTACAATGCGTACTTTATGTTCTGGAGATACTCTTGCGAATACTCGGTATTTGGGAATTTCTTTTATTAAAGTTTCATTATCCATCAATGATAATTGAGTGCCTGTCATTGCTAGGTCGTTAGAAGACATGATTCCTAATTCTTTTGCAATGGCACATGCAGTAGAAATATGATCGCCAGTTATCATGATTGGTTTGATTCCAGCCATTTGACAGGTAAGTACTGCACCAGCAACTTCTTCTCTTGGTGGATCAATCATTCCGATTAAACCAACAAGTATGAGATTAGATTCAAGTGTATCATTAAAATTTTTAATAGTATGATTTATTGGTGTTCCATTTTTGGCGATAATATCATTTGGTATTATTTTATAGGCTACGGCAATTACTCTAAGTGCTTTCTCCGCCATACTTTGATTGTGTCTTTGAATAGAGTTAAGGTGTGCAGTCGTTAGTGGTTGTTCTCTACCATCAATGTAGATATGAGTGCATTTGTTACATAAAACGTCAAAAGCTCCTTTGGTTATACTGATGGTCTTATTATCAAAATCTTTATGAACGGTAGTCATTAATTTTCGATTTGAGTCAAAAGGTACTTCATAAATTCTTTGATATCTAGCATCTAATTTAGGTTTATGTAAGTCGATATGATATGCAGCCATAATTAAAGCTTTTTCCGTTGGCTCACCTGTAGCAGTAACAGTAGTAATTTTACCTTTTTTCGTAAATTGTAAGATAGAATCATTACAAAGTGATGCAAGTGTTAATAAATAATTACTAAATCTACTATCGGGGTACTCTTTTCCATTAATAGAAGATAACTCAGTTACTGTCATTTTATTCTGTGTTAAGGTACCAGTTTTATCTGAGCAAATAACAGTCGCACTACCTAGGGTTTCTACGGCAGGTAGTTTTCTAATAACAGCATTTTTTTTAGCCATTCTTTGTACACCTAAGGACAGCATAATAGTAACGATAGCAGGTAGACCTTCAGGAATTGCTGCAACGGCTAAACTAACACTGGTCATAAACATATCAAATATAGGACGATCTTTTAGAATACCAATTATAAAAATTAGAATACATATTATAAGTGCTGCAATGCCTAAAGCTTTACCCGTTTTTGCTAAACGTTTTTGGAGTGGAGTCATAGGGGTTTCATCATCCATTATGAGTTTGGCAATGTGACCCACTTCAGTATCCATACCTGTTGAAGTAACAATTGCAGTACCACGACCATATGTAACAATACCAGTTGCAAGGACCATATTAATCCTATCTGCTAATAGGGTAGAAGATTTTAAAATTGGCGTAGAATCTTTTTCTACTGGATGGGATTCACCAGTTAAGGAAGCTTCTTCTATTTTTAGATTTATACTAGTTAATAGCCTAGCATCCGCTGGAACAAAATGTCCTGTTTCAAGATATATAATATCTCCAGGTACTAATTCTTTCGAATCAACGGATTCAATCACGCCGTCTCTCATAACTAAGGCGGTAGGTGCAGACATTTTCTGCAATGCCTCTAATGATTTTTCTGCTTTTGTTTCTTGTAATAAGCCAAGTATTGCATTAATATTAATGATTAATAAAATAATAATTGGATCAACAAAATCCAATTCCCCATGTAATAAGGATACAAAAAATGAGATAATTGCAGCAACAATTAGTGTTATTATCATGAAATCACTAAACTGAGCTAGGTATCTTAGTATAAGATTCTTTTTCTTTTTAGCTTCTAGTATATTTAAACCATAAGATTTTTGCCTACGTGATACTTCCTTTTTGGTAAGCCCATATTGGGTATCACACATCAGTTGTTTTGCAGCCCATTCTTTTGTCATACTATGCCAATCCATAATCGAAACCTCTTTTCTGCAATGCTAGTCTCCAGTTTAAGAAATGTAGACAAGGTCAGCTTCCTGGCATGCGACCTGGTATATCCACTTTGACTTCAATAAATTTACTAGACTATGCTATTAATGTATGTCTAAAACATTATATGAGGCTAATCTTAAAACATTCCCTGAGGCATTTAGATTAATTGATAGAAATTATGTAATTATAAAGATTGATATAGAAAGACTAAATATTTGTCTTCTTTCATTTATTTTATTAATTTCACCATAAAGTATTTACAATATTGCAGAATAACGTATACTAGACTAGTTATATGTAAAATTCTGAAGGAGGAACTATGGCTAGAACGATTACTCATGATATGACAGTTGGAAATCCAACCAAGTTAATACTAAAATTTGCACTACCAATGCTTATTGGAAATATTTTTCAACAATTGTATAATATGGTTGATTCCATCATTGTTGGTAAATATGAAGGAGCTAATGCATTAGCAGCTGTAGGGGCGACTGGACCCCTTAATTTTTTAATATTTTCCCTGGCACTGGGATTATCAGCAGGTATATCCATCGTACTTGCACAATATTTTGGTGCAAAGGATGAAGAGAATGTAAAGAAAACCTTTGTAACAGCTACATATTTAATAATAGGCGCTTCTATATTCATGGGCATGTTAGGATATATATTTAGTAAGCCAATACTAAGATTAGTAAATACACCAGATGCCATTATAGGGGACTCTGTTATATATATGAAAATTACTTGTCTAGGTATTATAGGAATAGGAATATATAACGGTATAGCATCGGTACTTAGAGCTATGGGTGATTCAATAACGCCTCTTATATTCTTGGCAGTTGCCTGTGTATTAAATATTGTATTAGATGTATTATTTGTCGTTGTATTTCAAAAAGGCGTTGCAGGAGTTGCCATCGCTACTATTATATCACAGATGGTTGCAGCAATAAGTTGCACTATATATGCTCTATACAAGATAAAACTTCTTCGAATTCCTTTATCAGAGTATAAAATAGACCCACAAATCTTTAAAAAGTGTATTAAATTAGGATTACCAGTAGCATTACAAAATTCATTTGTTGCATTATCTACAATTCTACTTCAGAATGTTATTAATGGATATGGAGAAGTAATTATTGCAGCAACTACTGTAGCAAATAGAATTGAGCAATTAATACTTCAACCTGGTATTTCTATTGGTGCAGCAATCGCATTTTATACGGGACAGAATGTGGGTGCAAGGCAAATTGAACGTGTGAAAAAAGGTTTTATTGCTGCTTCTAAAATTATAATTATATTTGGACTTGTAATGCTTCCAGTTATGTATTTTGGCGGTGAATTTATTATGAAACAGTTTACAACAAAAGAGGATATTGAAGTTGTAGAAGTAGGTATTAGAGCACTTAGAGTTACTTGCTTTTTCTATACTTTTGTTGGTATGATTTTTGTTACAAGGAATGTACTAAGTGGAGCAGGGGATGTTAAAATTCCTATGTTAATGGGATTAACTGAAGTAGTTTGTAGAGTGTTATTTGCTACAATATTATCCCATAAAATTGGCTACAATGGCATCTGGTGGGCAACTGGACTCACTTGGTTGTTTACATCCTTAGTCGGAATTATTCGGTATTATTCTGGTAGATGGGAGCATAAATCAATTATAAATAATTAGATTGTTATCTTTAAAAAAGTTGGATTTTAAATATATTTATAGTAATTTTTTAAAATCTAGGTAAAAGATGTATATTGTCCTAAGTTATTTAATATGCTATAATTCGTTTAAGGAAATTTTAACCCACAAAAGTGTTTTTTCTTTTGTGGGTTTTAACACATTATTAATTAATAAAGATAAGAATATTAAGCTTAGTTGTGGTAAATTATATAAATAGTAGAGAAACTACTCCTAAGTTCTTTAATAGAGGAGGTAAAATGGCTAAGAGTAAGAATAAAATATTTGTAGTAGGTCACAAAAATCCAGATACAGATTCTATATGTTCCGCTATTGTATATGCTAATTTAAAAAGAATCCTTACTGGACAAGATTATATTGCGAAAAGAGCAGGACAATTAAATGCTGAAACTCAGTTTGTATTAGAGAAATTAAAAGTTGAGGCGCCAGAATATATTGCCGATGTATCGACGCAAGTTAAAGATATTGAAATAAGAGAAGTTAAGGGTGTTGACGGTTATATTTCTTTAAAAAAAGCTTGGAAATTAATGAAGGATGAACATGTATCTACACTACCAATAATAAAAGATAATATGCTAGAAGGATTAATAACAATAGGTGATATTGCTACAACTTATATGGATGTTTATGAGAGTAATATACTATCAATTGCAAATACCCCTTATTTAAACATTCTTGAAACAATAGAAGGAACAATGGTGGTTGGCGATGAAAATGCTAAGCATACCAAAGGTAAGGTGTTAATTGCAGCAGCAAATCCTGACCTAATGGAAAGCTATATAGAAGAGCATGATCTTGTTATTTTAGGTAATCGTTACGAATCACAGCTTTGTGCAATTGAAATGAAAGCTGGTTGTATTATTGTATGTGAAGGAGCAAAAGTATCAATAACAATACAAAAACTAGCAAAGGAACATGGATGTACAGTTATTAGTACACCACATGACACATACACCGTAGCAAGACTTATGAATCAAAGTATGCCAATTGAGTATTTTATGATTCGTGAAAATTTAATAACTTTCCGAAATGATTCATTAATCGAAGATATAAAATCTATTATGGCTAAGAATAGAAACAGAGATTTTCCTATACTTGATAGAAGAGGAAGATATCTTGGTATGATATCAAGACGTAATCTTCTTAATATGGAACGTAAAAAAATAATACTTGTGGATCACAATGAAAAGAGCCAAGCAGTTGATGGAATTGAGGAAGCAGAAATACTTGAGATTATTGACCATCATCGTTTAGGAACAATAGAGACAATTAAGCCTGTATTTTTCCGTAATCAACCACTTGGGTGTACAGCTACTATTATATATTTAATGTATAAGGAATATGGCGTACCAATTGATAAAATTTCTGCTAATTTATTGTGTGCGGCAATTATATCGGATACATTAATGTATCGTTCGCCTACTTGTACTCCTCAAGATCAAGAAGCAGCTCAGGAATTAGCACAAATAGCAGGTATTGATGTTGTGGCTTTTGCAGAAGAAATGTTTGAAGCTGGTAGTAATCTAAAGTCAAAATCAGCAGAAGAAATCTTCTATCAAGATTTTAAAAAGTTCTCTATTGATGATGTAACATTTGGCGTTGGACAAATTAATTCTATGAATGCAGTTGAATTATCAGAGATTAAAGATAAATTAACACCATATTTAGAAAAGGCATATGCAGAACATGGTGTGGACATGATATTCTTTATGCTTACAAATATTATAAGAGAATCAACGGATCTTATATTCACTGGCTCTGGTAATAAAGCAAAAGATTTAATAGAAAGTGCTTTTAATGTTCCATTACAAGGTGATTTTTACCGATTAGAAGGGGTAGTTTCAAGAAAGAAACAATTAATACCTGCTCTAATGGTAACTATACAGCAGTAAGAAAAAAGAACAATTGGAAAACTACGAATTAAGTAGTCTACAATTGTTCTTTTTATGTAATTTTATCTGAAAATGTTTCTAGAAGTTTAACTTAACAAAAGCATTGATAAATGGTATAATCTTGAATTATCTGGGCTAATACTCAAATACATTATTGAAATGAGGTTACAAGTGTGAGAGAAAATATTATTTTAGAAAGGTTGCCAAGATGTGATTCTTTCACACTTTTTATATTTGGCAGTATCGCAGACAAGTCTGCGATATTCAATGGGTGTAAATTATGAAACAATTAACTAGATTTCTAGTACCTTATAAAAAGCTTCTAATTATAGGTCCATCATTCAAACTATTTGAAGCAATCTTAGAATTATTATTACCATTTCTCATGTCGAAAGTAATTGACGTAGGGGTAGCTACTGGAGATAAAAAATATATTCTTGGTATGAGTGTATTAATGCTTTTTATATCAGTGATAGGTGTAATATGTGCTTTGGTATGTCAATATAGTGCATCTTTAGTATCACAAGGGGTGGGAGGAGATATTCGTAATGCAATGTTTTCTCATATTGGGACACTAAGTAACGCTGAACTTGATTCCATTGGAACATCGTCACTTGTAAATCGAATAACAGGTGATATTAATCAACTACAATTAGCAGTTGCTATGCTTATTCGTCTTGTAATACGTGCACCTTTTCTATGTATAGGCGGATTAATAATGGCTTTTATTATTGATGTTAAATTGTCTATTATTATGCTTCTAGTTCTACCAATTTTTATACTAATTCTTATGCTAACCATGATGAAATCAGTTCCACTATATAAAATTGTTCAAAAGAAGCTAGATGATATTGCACTGATATTACGTGAGAATCTAAGTGGTATTAGGGTGATACGTGCATTTTCAAAAGCAGATTATGAAAAGAAAAGATTTTCAAAGGCTAATAAAGAATATGTGGATAATGCCATTAAAGTTGGTAAGGTATCAGCACTACTTAATCCGTTAACCAATTTAGTAATGAATTTTTCTATTGGAGCTATTATTTGGTTTGGTGGTATCAGGGTTAATTCAGGTAGTATGACCACAGGTGGTGTTATTGCTTTTATAGGCTATGTAACTCAGATACTGGCAGCTTTAATTGTTATATCTAATTTAGTTGTTATCTTTACCAAAGCATACGCATCTGCAGGAAGAGTTATAGAAGTTTTTGATACAAAACCAAGTATTGTAGATCCACCTAAAGAAGTAGAAAAAGTAAAAACAGAAACAATAGTTGAATTTAAAAATGTTTCTATGTCCTATAAAGTTGGTACTAATCCAAGTGTAAAAAACATATCTTTTCGAGTAAAACGTGGTGAAACCATAGGAATTATAGGTGGTACAGGTTCTGGGAAATCGACCATTGTAAATCTGATACCAAGATTTTATGATGTAGCAAAAGGACAAGTGTTAGTTGAAGGAATCGATGTAAAAGATTATCCGATTCCAGTTTTAAGACGTAAAATTGGGATTGTCCCTCAAAAAACAGTACTATTTACAGGAACAATTACTGATAATATTAAGATGGGAAAACAAGACGCGACAAGGGAAGAAGTAGTAAAAGCAGCGACCATTGCTATGGCAGCAGAGTTTATTGATAAGCTTCCAGAAGGTTATAATACAAAGATTTCAAGAGGTGGTGTAAATGTATCAGGGGGGCAAAGACAGCGACTTACCATAGCCCGTGCATTAGTTGGAGAACCAGAGATTTTAATTTTAGATGATAGTTTTAATGCCCTAGACTTTGTAACTGATGCAGCCCTTAGAAAGAATATTAAAACTCATACAAGCAACATGACTACATTTATTGTATCTCAAAGAGCTAGTACTATTAGGGATGCTGATCAAATAATTGTCTTAAATGAAGGTGAAATTATAGGAATTGGAAGACATGAAGAATTAATAAAAAATTGTACTGTTTATATAGAAATATGTCAGTCTCAAGAGATGAAACCAGAAGATAAGGAAGGAGGATTCGATGAAAAAATCTGTAATTAAACGA
This sequence comes from Bacillota bacterium, assembly GCA_023387635.1. GTDB lineage: Bacteria > Bacillota > Clostridia > Lachnospirales > Lachnospiraceae > Anaerocolumna. The sequence goes on along the minus strand of JAEWHU010000098.1, from coordinate 1,279 downwards.
ATATGGAGTTATTTAGGAAGATATAAAACACTTCTTATTGGAGTATTTATATGTGCCATTATAGGTAATACCTTATCTATTTTTACTCCTCTATTAATGGGTAAGGCTATTGATAAAATAATTGGAGTAAACCAAGTAGATTTTCCAGGATTATTTAAAATAATAATGGTTTTATTAATATTTTATATTGTAAGTAGCCTATTCCAGTGGCTTATGTCAGTAGTTAGTAATGTTGCTGCAAATAATACCATTCATGATCTTAGAAAAGATGCTTTTTATAAATTAAACACATTACCTTTAAAGTATTTTGATTCTACTCCTCATGGAGATATAATCAGTAGACTAACCAATGATATTGATGCAATTTCCGATGGGTTATTTCAGGGAATGAGTCAAATAATTTCAGCTACTATAATTATTATTGGGTGTTTTATATTTATGTTAACCATTAGTCCAATGATTACATTGGCAGTTATTATAATTACACCTCTTTGTTTTTTAATTGCTTCTTTTATATCAAAACATTCGAGGAGAATGTTTACTAAGCAGTCTAGCATAGTTGGTGAATTAAATGGGTATGTAGAAGAAATAATAGGAAATCAAAAGATAATTAAAGCATTTAGTTATGAGAATAAATCATATGAACAGTTTCAGGAAATCAATGCTAGATTATATGAAGCTGGTCAAAAAGCACAATGGTATTCATCAATGACCAACCCTACGACGAGATTAATTAATAATATAGCCTATGTGGCAGTCACAGCAATTGGTGGATTTATGGCCCTATCAGGAAAACTTACTGTGGGTAATGTTGCTAGTTTCTTAACATATTCCAACCAATTTGCTAAGCCAATTAATGAGATAACATCTATTACATCCCAAATTCAAGCAGCATTAGCTTCAGCAGAACGTATTTTTTATCTGTTAGATCTTCCGGAAGAAATACCTACTAGTGAACCGGTAGAAACATTAGTAAATCCTCAGGGCATTGTTGACTTTAATCAAGTAAGTTTCTCCTACAGACCTGAAGTACCTCTAATAGGTAATTTAAATCTTCATGTGGAAAAAGGAAATATGATAGCTATTGTCGGACCAACGGGATCGGGTAAGACAACGTTAGTAAATTTGCTAATGAGATTCTACGATGTTAATTCTGGTGTCATAAAAATTGATAATATGAGTATAAATCATATTAGGAGAGAAAATTTAAGACAATCTATCGGTATGGTTTTGCAGGAGAGTTGGCTCTTTTATGGTACAGTAGCAGAGAATATAGGTT
>JAEWHU010000127.1 GCA_023387635.1 Bacillota bacterium | reverse complement strand
AGTAAATTAATAACTGTTCCAATAGAAAGCAGTATATATAGTGAGGTAATGCCAGATAATTTAAGCTTTGCAAGTTCGGTAGCTGCCTTTGGTATGATGTTAAAGAATAGTGAATACAAAGGAAATTCTTCTTATGATATGATATTAGAGATGCTAAGAAATAAAGAAAGTACCTTCGATGAATATAAGACAGAGTTTATGGGGTTAGTTCAAAGGATAAATAGATAGTAATAAATATTAAAATAGTCATAGACCAATGGGTTTATGACTATTTTTGCATGGGGCAATCTTATGAGGTAATGTCCCCAGTATTCGGTATAATTTGAGAAAGGAATTAACAAATTAAGTAAGTATTTGTTGAAATAAAAAGTAAATAATGGTAATATGAAAAGGCTTATTAATGAAAAGTAAGACTTAGTAAGTTAGTTAAATCTGAAAATTACAAGGGGAGGCGAGAAAAATGATAATAAAACAAAGAAAAATATTGAGAATTTTATTGTTCGTTATAGCAGTGTGTATCCTATATGAACAAAATGGACTCCGTGTTAAAGCAGCTAGCAAGAGTGATTTTGAGATCCAGGGTTCTACTTTAGTAAAGTACAATGGTTCAGAGAAGAATGTAGTTATTCCAGCAGGTGTTACCAAAATAGGAGAAAGAGCTTTTTTTAAATGTAATTCGATCACAAGCGTTAAAATACCAGTAGGGGTTACCGAAATAGGAGATGCTGCTTTTAGGTGGTGTAAAAATTTAAAAAGTGTTTCATTGCCGGAAGGACTTGTATCGATAGGGTTACAAGCTTTTGATGAATGCAAAAGTTTAACAAAAGTAGCAATACCTAAAGAAGTTACTGAGATTGGTCCTTTAGCTTTTATTTATTGTACGAATTTAACCAGTGTTACCATTCCAGAAGGTGTGGAAATTATTGGTGCAGGTGCTTTTGCTTATTGCAAAAATCTTAAGTCGATTCAATTACCAGACAGTATTACTACGATAGAAGAGGGAGCTTTCGATAGTTGTTATAATTTAACTTCTATAAATATTCCGGATGGTGTTACTGAAATTGCGGATGAATTATTTAATGCTTGCAAAAAGTTAAAGAATATCAAGATACCTGACAGTGTAACAAGGATTGGTGCACTTGCATTTACTTCTTGTGAAAGTTTAACCTCCATATATATTCCGGAGAGTGTTGTTTATATAGGAGAATATGCTTTTGGTGATTGCTATGAATTACAAACGATTAATATTCCGAAAGGAGTTACAGAGATTCTGTATAGGACATTTGTGGGTTGTTGGAAATTATCAAGTATCGTTATCCCAGATAGTGTTACTACAATCCACAATAGCGCTTTTCTCTCATCTAATCTTAAGTCCATAGTAATTCCAAAGAGTGTTAAATCTATCGGTGAAGGTGCCTTTTTCGGTACTCCACTCACATCTGTCAAAATATCCAACGGTGTTGAAACGATAGGTGATGAAGTTTTTGCAGCATGCAGGATGTTAAAAACAGTATATATTCCTGAAAGTGTCACCTCCATAGGAAAAAGAGCCTTCAGTAGCGAGAATTTAAAAAAAATTACCATTATGAATCCTTGGTGTAAAATATATGTTCAAAAATATGATAATATGATCTGCGGTGAGGATTTGGATTCGATACCAAAATATGTTAAAATATATGGATATCTTGGTTCAACGGCAAATGAATTAAGTACATTGATAGACATTCCATTCATTAAAATTGATAAATCAGATATGGATTATCCGGAGTTGAAAGATAAGCCCGTAACAAAAATAAATGGAGTGAAAGGCAGTTATACACTATCCGTAGGAAAAAAATTAAAAATACCTTACATGGTTGAGAATGCCGGAGAATCAGAAACTGTTGTTACAGGAGGAAGTTATAAGTTTACAGTCGCTGAAGGTTTGTATCAAGATGTAGAAGTTGCTAAAATAGTGAAAGCGACAGATAATTATTTCACTATCCAAGGTGTGGAAAAGGGAAAAGCAACTATCACGATAAGAGTAGGTGCAGTAACTAAGGATGTTACGATTAATGTAAAATAGTTATATAAGGTATATCTGACTGTATCCGTATTACAATAAGGGGCTTTGCATTGAGATAATAATCTATATGCAAAAGCTCCTTTATCATAGTATATATACTATGTCTATAAATACTAGGATTTCAGGCAGAGGAAAGTAGTGTTAGATAGTACCTACAGTTATCTTATATCTCAGGGATTGGATAAGTTAGATTGTACCTACAGTTACCTTATATCCTAGAGATTGGATAATATAAATCACACTCACAATAATGTTTATTACATCTAGAATAATCAATATACTCGAAATTAAAATTTTCATTTAGATCAAATTGTATGGTTGGCATCCAGGTATCAAATATATAATGCCATATTCCACTTAATGTTTTTGAAGAAATTTCTTCTGGTGGATGCGGCCCCATATAAGTGAAAACCCCATATTTATGTGTATTAATATGTTTAATGGTCATATCCTCTAACATAATGCTGTTACTATCAATTTCTAGGGAAGGTTGATAATAGGTGAATCCATTAAAGTTATTAGGAATGGTTGTATAGCCAATATAGATATTTTTATGTACGGGATTCACAATACTGGTGCGGTGATTATAAAAGAAATCAACTCCTAGTTTATTCGCTGTTTGATTTTTCATATTATCATCTACATCAACCTTATATTCAATTCCAGCGATTGAAAAAGTAGGTAAAATCTCAATGGAACGAAAAAAAATAAGGCCTTCTCCAGCACAATTTATGAATTCGGCATTAAAGCGATCAAGTATTTTTAGTGCGCTAGGTTTCTTTCTCCATTTTGCAGGAGTGGTATTAAACTCTTCTTTAAAAACTCTATTATAGGTTCGTTCGCAACCAAAGGAATATTTGGAGGATATAAATTCAATATTATGGTTACTATTCATTAAGTCGCTTAAAGAAAGAACAATTCTCCTTCTTCTTACATATTCCATTAAACCGGTAGAGGTTGCACCTTTCCAGATGCGTAGTAAATGAAATTTTGATACATTAACGTTATCTGAGATGTTATCTAGATTTAATTCTTCTAATATATTGTCCTCTATATAATCCGTTGTACTCTTAATAATATCTAACAAATAATTATCCATAATTCACCTTATTCTAGCAATTTTTGTCTAGTTTTTTCTAAAAAGAATAGTATAATTATACCATGTCTCAGAAACAAGAACAAGTGTTTTGTTACTAAAAAAAGGAAGGAATGAGTTTATGGATGTAATGATGCAAAACGGAGTAAAGGAGAAATACACGGCTGCAATGAATAGTTTTATTGACAAAATCAAGGATGATCCTAATGTTATTGCAGTAATTGTCTGTGGAAGTCTTGCCTATGATGTGGTTTGGGAAAAAAGTGATATTGATATGACAGTGATAGTAAGAGATCAAGTACTAAAAAGTCATTCGTACTGTATTACAGAAGATGATATCGTAATTAATGTTAATCTCGTTTTAAGAAGTAATTTTAAGAGAAGTTTTGAACAAATGACAGGAGGATCATTCCTTCAATCTTATTATAACAAAGGAAAAATGTTATACACTACCGATGAGAGCTTAGAAGAATACTTTGAAGAAATGAAAGTGATGGGTAAGGATGATATATCTTTATCAATATTTTTTCTTGCATGTGAACTAATTCATCTGTGTGACAAATGCACGAAATGGCTAGTAGTTAAAAAGGATACTAAGTATGCCCAGTATTATTTATTAAAGGCAGCAGAATTAATTGCAAGAATAGAAGTATGCCTAAATGGCGAACCACCTACTAGAGAATGTATACAAAAGGCCAAAGAATTTAGACCTGACATTATTAATCCATATTATGAAGAAGCAATGTCACACCTTTTCACAAAAGAAGAGATAGAAATAAGACTTCAAATAATTGATAATTACCTAGAAGAACATCTTGATGTAATTAAGGAACCGGCTGTTAGTTTCATGTCAGATGGAGAACTTAAGACATTAACAATACTAACAAAACACTTTCATACGGATGGGCATTTTATAGTTGGCATCTTTGATTATCTAAGTGATAAAGGAGTGATTGAAAAGGTTTCACAAACCATTCGGCTAACTCCTAAAAGTAAATTAGCAGTTGAAGAACTAGGATATTTGTATATTCTATAGAATATTAATTCGTTAGAATAGACAAGACGTATTATAAGGTGATGCCTAACATGTTTGATGTGCTTTCAGCTAGCCATATCAAACATGAATATATTGTGATTGCTTAAATTATATTATAGTATGAGAGGAAGAATATTTATGTCAATTAGAACAAGCATTGAAATATCTGGAGCGAAACAGAATAATCTTAAGAATATCTCAGTAGAAATCCCTCGTGACAAATTAACGGTTATCACCGGTGTATCAGGTTCAGGAAAATCCTCCTTGGCTTTTGATGTTGTATATGGAGAAGGTCAGAGAAGGTTTCTTGATTCTATATCAACCTTTGCAAAGAGTCGTATTAGTCAACTTAAGAAAGCGAAAGTAGACTATGTTAGAGGACTATCTCCTGTTATAGCCATTGAACAGAAAAAAGGAAACAACAATCCACGGTCTACCGTTGGAACTGTAACAGACATTAGCGATTATTTGAGGTTACTATATTCTACTGCAGGTGTGGGTAAATGCCCAGAATGCAAAAAGCCTTTAAAACAATTATCAGCTGCACAAATAGCAGAGCATATATCAACACTTCCAGAAGGAACTGTAATAGAACTTAGGGCACCAGTTTACAAAATATTTGGTGAGGATTATGAATATACCTTTAAAAAGTTAAGAGATAAAGGGTATAAAAATCTACTTCTTGATGGAGAACCATACTCAATATCAAATAAAAGAGAATTAAATGAAGCTAAAACATATACCATGGAACTAATAATTGATAGGTTTACTATTAAAAATGATATCTATATTCAGATAACTAAATCCATTGAAGCAGCAATGCTTTCCCTTGATGAAGATATTATGATAAAGGTAGAAGTGGTAGGAGAAACAGATCCATCCTTTTATAGTAAGTTTGGATGTGAAGAACATCATTACTTTTTATGCGAAATGCAACCCTTTCATTTCTCCTTTAATTCACCTGCAAGTGCTTGTCATACCTGCTTAGGGGTTGGATTATCCTATGTAGTAGAACCACGATTTTTAGTGGTTGCTCCTGAAAAGAGTATTAATAAAGGTGCATTAAAGAACACAGTATTTAATACTTCAGGAAAAGACAGTTATAAATCCGTTATCATGTATAGTTTAGCAGAAAAGTATAACTTTAGCTTAGATACACCATTTAATGAATTATCCAATGACATATATGATATCTTGTTTTATGGTTCCAATGGAGAACTGGTGAAAATGGTACAACCATCTTTTTCAACCAAGAAGAACTGGATTATTGGCAGAGAAATTCCCTTTTCAGGGTTTGTCCATGAACTAGAGAGCTGGTATAAGCACTATATACGTAAAACATCAACCTCAGAAGCTTTTGAACCTAACTTTATAAAAGAATGTATGGTAGAGAAAATATGTCCTGAATGTGGTGGGGCAAGGTTAAAAAAACAAAGGCTTGAGATAACAGTCGGTAATAAGAATATTGATGAAATCGGTAGAATGCAACTTCCTGAACTACTTGAGTTCTTAGGTTCATTGACTTTTGAAGAAGACATTAGAGATGTTGGTAATACCATTGTAAAAGAGATATCCACAAGAATTGAACTTCTCATTGATATCGGTCTATATTACATCAGTCTAAGTAGAAGAAGTGACAGTATATCCGGTGGGGAGATGCAACGAATTAAGATGTCCACTCAGATAAGTAGTGAGTTAATGGGGATGCTGTATGTTATGGACGAACCAAGTATAGGATTACACCCTCGTGATTCTGATAAAGTTATTGATACCATGAAAAAGCTACGTGACATTGGTAATACAGTAATTGTAGTTGAACATGACATGGATACCATTAAAAATGCGGACCATATTATTGAAATTGGACCAGGCCCAGGTATTCATGGTGGAAATGTAGTTGCTTTTGGAACCGTTAAGGATATAAAAAAGGTGAAGGAGTCAATCACTGGTCGTTATCTATCTGGTAAAGCAAAGATTGCAACACCAAACACACGTAGAAATCTTGGGGATGACTTCCTCTCTATTCAAGGGGCAAGAGAAAACAATCTAAAAAATGTAGATCTAGATATCCCACTTGGTGTATTTGTATGTATAACTGGAGTTTCCGGTTCTGGTAAAAGTTCTTTAATCAATGAAATACTATACAAAGAACTTAAAGTATTAAAAACTGGAGCGCGAATTGTATCAGGGGAACATGATTTTCTATTTGGAGCAGGCTTAATTAACAGTGTAATTAACATTGATCAATCACCAATCGGTAGAAATTCCAAGTCAAACCCAGCAACGTACATTGGAATCTATGACAAGATTCGTGAACTGTTTGCAATGCAACCAGAAGCTGTAAAAAGAGGTTATAAAGCAATTGATTTTAGTTTAACTCATGCCAATGGTACAAGATGCGAGCATTGTACTGGTGATGGAATTATAGTAACTAATCTTCAATTTATGGCCGATATAGAAACAATCTGCCCGATGTGTAAGGGATTACGCTTTTCTGAAGAAGGAATCGAAATCAAATATCAAGGTAAGAGTATAGCTGATGTACTTGATATGACCGTGGAAGAAGCTCTAGATTTCTTTAAGGATAATTCATATCTAAAGCACAAGTTAGGTATTATGAATGAACTAGGCCTTGGATATATATGTTTAGGCCAAAGCTCAACTACCCTTTCAGGTGGTGAAGCCCAAAGAGTTAAGCTTTCCTACGAACTAGCTAAGATTAAAAAGGGAGCTCATAACCTTTATATATTGGATGAGCCAACAACAGGACTTCATTTATCTGATATTGACAAGTTATTGTTATGTTTAAACAAACTTGTTGATAATGGCCATTCTGTTATTGTTATAGAACATCATTTGGATGTTATTAAATCTGCGGACTACATTATTGATATGGGGCCTGAAGGTGGAAACCAAGGGGGATATATTGTAGCAGAAGGGACTCCAGAACAAATAGCGAAGAATGATATTTCTCACACGGGAAGGTATCTTGCTAGTATTCTGTAATAATCAATAAGTTATAACCATATCTATTTAGTAAAGTCCTCTACTATGTGGCTAAAATTTCTAGCTGTAAGTAGGGGACTTACTAGTTTAGTGTTTGGTATCTTTAAATGTAGAATAAACTGCAGGAGCTTGGTTCAGTGTACATATTAGTCTTACAATTGCAAGAAAATTATGGTAGTAATTACTAAGCGTATTTTGTATAATATAGATAGAAATATATTAATTTATATTTAATTGTTTGTTATAGAATTGAAAGGAAATTATATGTATAATAAAGCAGAAATTTATTCTCTTATAAAAAAAGGTGCAAAAATTAACATTATTGGAGATAGTCTAGCAGCTGGTGCAGGAAGTTCAGAGTATTATAAAACGGATGAGACTATATTAATAGATGGTAATGAAGTATCTGTAGGTAGAGTTGCCCCTAATAGCTGGTGAGGAAAGTTTAAGACCTATTTAGACGACAATTATCCTAATTGTATAGTTAATAATAATGGTTGTGGTGGTATATATTCATCACAAGTACGAAATTACATAAAAAAGTTATATAAAGAAGATGATGATATTATTATAATACTATTAGGTGCTAACGATAGAAAATTACATAATGGAATGAGTGAGTTATTTGATAATCTAACTTATCTTGTAAGGTATTTTAAAAACATCGGTAAACAAATATTATTACTTACACCAAACCCTTCTACGGTTACTAATGAATCCTATGAAAATCGTTTATTCCATATGGAAGATGTTGCAAATGTTATATCCCATGTTGCTTTAGTTGAATCGGTACTTTTAGTGAATAATTATAATTACATCCAAGAATATTTATTTATGACTGATAAAAGGATAGATGATATTATCTTTGGTGATAAATGTAGTAATGACGGACTTCATCCATCCAATAAAGTCCAATATCTAATGTATCGTAATTTATTAAATTGTCTTGAACTAAGTCAAAAAGTAGATAATGCCACATGGTAACTTTCATTTTAAAAAGTTAGGAATGCATTTGAGAACAAGACTCGACATAAAGGGTCCATAAGTATACGAATAGTAGTTGTATTATTAAAAGAATAAAAAAGAGTATTAATAAGGGGATGAATTATGGCAAAGTATGAAAAGGTAATTAGAGGTCAATTTGAAGAAGTGTTGGAGCGTTTACATGGAGAGATTGGAAATAGTGGACTGACAATGAATTTGGTAGAAGCAAGCAGCTACACTTCTGGAGATACAAAAATAGCAGTCAGAGTATACGATAAATATTTTATGAGGAACGGAAATAGAGCAAGTTTAAGCCTTACAGTAGTAGGAAATGGCAGGGAAATTTTTATTTCAGCGATTGGTGCTGGAGGAGGTCAAGGAATAATATTTAACTTCAGTCTGGGAGCTGAAGATGAAATGGTGGCAGTTGTACAAGAATGTATAGAAAGAATGGAATAACGTTTAAATTACATGAAGGATGTATTGCGAATGAGAATATACCTAATATTGAGTTATAAATAGCAAAATAACTAAATGTAAAGTATGCACAAGTGCTTTCTTCAATTGACAGCAGAAAGGGTGTACAA
>JAEWHU010000040.1 GCA_023387635.1 Bacillota bacterium | reverse complement strand
CGGATTATTTGCTAAAATTGCCTTGGTATAATCACCCTGTTCAATGGCTTCTAGCATTTCATCTTCGTATTGATAGCGCTCCTCTATCATTGCCATTGAGAATTTTCTTTCATTATCAACTCTAAATTCTGCCATGTCCTGCGACTTAAACAGATTCACATCCGTTCTATCTAATTTATAATTTATATCACTAAAAAAGGTCTGAATCAATGCAAATATCATAGATTCTAAGATATCTTTCGCTGCAACCACTGGTGTTCCATCGTAATATTCCTGCAACTCGGGTATCTGACTAAGCAGAAGTCCATTTTCTTCTATTACTTTTGTTGTAACAGGTTTATCATCTCCGAGTATATAGGGACCAATTATTATATATTCGGATTTTTCACTCTCTTCATTGTCTTTTGGAATTTTAAACAAAATATAATGAACAGCAAACTGATCTCTTACCATATAAATACTATTATATGTACAATTATTCTCAAAATGTCTAATCATGTCACAATAGTCCATATTCACAAAAATTTGTTTCCTGATTCCACCATCGAATTTCTCAATATTCTCATAAGGTGGAGTTAAATAATGAGTATCTATACCCTGTGCATCCATTAGGTTTTTAATCAGTTTAAATATGCTAATCTCCATAATTTTTCTCCATTTCTAAAACAGAACGTGGTTGGTAACCGCTTGTTTTAAATCTTTAGTATTATCTTTCTAACATTATATAACTCTTCCTATCAGCTAGACTAAGTGATTGGTTTTTACTTCTATTTTACTACCATAAATATAAGTTTTTATAATTAATTCAAATTCAACAAATTACCCCACTTTTTATTATTAAAGTCTAAAAACCACCAAAAAACTTTTCTTAGAAATGTCCACGTTATGGATAACATTATACTCCACTAACTCACTATTATTCAAGTTTTTCTCGATTATCAGTAAGTAACCATAAAACAACTGTCAAAGATGGGATTATAACTTTTATTTAGAGAATATATTAACCTGATATTCCTCTCCCTTAATTTCCACTAGATCGCCTGCCACGTTATATTTTTTAAGTATTTGCTCCTTTTCAGACCATAAGAACTTTGTCACCTCATATTCTCCTCTTTCGTATCTGTAGTTGTCTCCTGCATCCTTATATAGTTCAAACTCAGCATCCTCACCAGAATAAATTTGTATCTTAAATACTTCATCCGATCGTTCATCAACATAGTTCATAAACTGTGCCATTGGTATTATACTACCTGCTTTTACGTACAGAGGGATTCTATCAATTGGCGCTTCTGCCATGATACTCTGTCCACCTGTATAATATTGGTTGCTCCAAAAATCATACCAATCTGTTCCCTTTGGTAGATAGACTTGTCGTGATTTTGTGCCTTTCTCTATAGGCTTAGAATTGCTTTCATAATACATGGGTTCAATCACCGGACAGACCATAAGGGATTCACCAAAAATAAATTGATCCTGAATGTCTCTTGCAACTTCATCCTCCACAAAATCAAAAGCCAGCATTCTATACATGGTGTAATCATCTCTCCACACCCTAGCTGCCATAGTATAAATGTAAGGAATTAATTCGTACCTTAAGTGATTTGCCTTCAACAATGCATCATAAAACATATCTCCTGGCTCACCGAAATTCCATAATTCTCTTCTCACATCAGTTCCGTGGCTTCTAAAAATCGGGAGAAAGCATCCGTATTGATACCAGCGTGTGAATAGTTCACGGTAACCCAGGTCATCTAGGCCCTGTTCGTAATTACCATTCCAAAACCACTGAACCCCTCTTTTAACAAAAAAAGCACCAATATCCATGGTCCAATAAGGAATCCCAGAGACACAAATATTAAGTCCAGCTACAATTTGTTGTTTCATGGTAGTCCAGGAAGCCGATATATCACCAGACCATAATATCGTCCCATATCTTTGCTGACCGGTATATCCACTGCGTGTAAGGTTCACCACACGCTTTTCCTCCGACTCTTTACGCTGTGCTTCATAGATTGCTTTTGCATGGAACAAACCATAGGAATTCATTAATTGAGCAGGGATGTGTTGTGCGGCAGTATTACAGAACTCATGGTACATTGTACTTTTCTCAGGTTCTCCCATATGATTCCACTCTGGCGTAAAGGGCTCACTAGAATCACACCACCATGCATCTACTCCATAATCATACAAACCTTCCTTAACCTGCTTCCAGTATAAACTTCTTCCCTCCTCCACATAAGGATTATAGATATTACTACAAGGCAACAGCAATCCACTTCGCTTAAATTCCTTATAATTCTCACAAAGATGACTCATATTCGGCCAAATCGAAACCATTAATTTAGCATTGTAACTATGAAGTTCTTCCATCATACCAGCAGGATCTGGAAAACGCTTCGAATCAAAGGTTTTCTGTCCCCACAGGTTACCTTCCCAGGAGCACCAATCAAGAACAATAGCATCTAGTCCGATCTTTCGTTTTCTATGTTCCTTTACTACATTTACCAATTCTTCTGCTGTTTCATAGCGTTCCTGTGATTGTATAAATCCAAATGCCCATTTTGGGAGCATCACCGCTTTCCCTGTCAAAAACCTATAGCCACGCACCACTCCATCAAGGCTTCCTCCATATATGAAATAATAATCCAGCTCCTCATCTGCTTCTGTATAAAGATAAGAGTCTGCTCCAGAATCATTAAATATCATTGGCGAGTAGGTATCCATTAATAAGCCATAACCTAGGCTAGAAACCACCATGGGAATTGCTATTTTTTTATTCGCTTGATGAAGGTATACTGTTGTTCCTCTAAGATTTAAATTGCCCTCTTCGTGTTGCCCCAACCCGTAGAGGGCCTCACCTTTCTGCCATTCTAAATATAGTCTGGTTCTATAAAGCTTTTTGTCAAAGACCTTGGGTGCATCCCCTAACACTTCCTTTTTCCCATCTGGAGTATCAACAATTTCAATTTTAGTATCGTCCATGGGAATTGTCTTATAAGAATCATATTCCTCTAAATTCTTACTTTCATAATTACGCTCTTTAAGAAGCAGTTCTCCCATGGAATTATAGTACATAATTGATGCTGTCTCTTTATTCACCCTAATGCAGAGTCTCTTAGTTGTAAGTGTCAACTCATTATCCGTCTCATTATAATTCCAATCATGATAGCTGCCCTTTTCCACAATTCCCGGCTTATCCAGAACTGAAAAATCATCTTTTAAAGTATAAACAACCCTGATGATCTCAGAACTTTTTGGTTCCAGCTTAATTTTACCATGATTCGTATGTAATATCAGAGCTTGATTGGTACGATTTACTCCAATAATGCTTTGCTTTGGTCTATTAATTACCTCTAACATAATATTCTCCTATTCCAAGGTAAAGGACGCAAAACTTGCACTACCTGAACCCTTATAGGTAAAGTACAAAGCATGCACACCATCTGGAATCTTTATCTCAGTTGCATACTCCTTCCATACATTAGCAAACCCAATCTGTATCTTACCTAATACTGGACCATCCCAAGATGTCTTTATTTCAAACTCTCCTTTGGCATATCCTCGAGCTTTTATTTTTATTTCTTTTATACCTTTGCAATCAAAGTACTTAAATCCAGCGGTTGCAGAGTCCTTCATATTTGCAATATAACCGATTTCCTCATCTCCATCTTTTCCATCTTGAGTGATTTTTGGAAATTGATTGTTCATCCAAGCCCCTGTAAAGTCCGTATATATAGATTCTTCTTCGCAAAACAAATTGCAGGCTAGATAAGACTGATATTCTCCTGTTCCTTTTAAAGGTCCATCATTTGAACCACATGAGGTCATCTCCACCTGAGGGATTGTTCCATCCGGCAAGATTTCAATTTTCTCCATACAGCCTTGTCTACTATAGTTCGTCCCATTGGTATGCCTATGGTAAAAGATAAACCACTGGCCATTAATTTCAACGATACTTCCATGATTATTAGCACCATAAAACATAGGCTTTTGGGCCGGTTTATAGGAGTCAATATGAAGGTCGCAGTTACTTACAATAACACCTCTGTATATAAAATCCTTCGTAGGATGTTTACTGGTTGCATAACATAATTCGTGCATTGAAATTGAAGAATATACCATATAATATGTATCTCCATTCTTCCGAATGGACGGCGCTTCAAAAAACTCATAGCCTTCAAACCCAGAACCTTTGCTATAGGGCTCACTTGGTAAAACAATCACCGGTTCTTCAATAATTGTCAACATATCAGGCCCCAGTACTGTAGCCATTGCGCCACTTCTAGATTTGTCTCCTCTTGCGCAGAATCCCGTATATAAATAGGTTCTATCACCTTCGGTGAGTACGGCCGGATCAAATTGTGGCTCGTCTCCCACTCTGCTTCCCAGATTGGTTCCATCAGAGTAATGAACATAGCCATAAAATTCATAATACCCAGCAGGAGTATCACTCACAGCAACCGACACGATGGAACGCTTACTATCAACATAATATAAATAATACCTTCCATCCTGTCCCTGTGTAACATCCGGAGCATAGAGACAGCTGTCACGGTTAGCATTATTTTCAACATCGGTAGCCTTTAAAATAACCCCTTCATACCGCCAATCTGAAAGATCGTCTGCAGGTGCTGACCAGCACACATAATCATTTAGGCAATATACATAACCATTAAAACGGTCGTGTGATCCGTACACATAGACTCTGTTATTAAAAACATAGGGTTCTCCGTCTGGAATATACTCCCATGAAGGTAGATATGGATTTAATCCCTGCTTTTTCATTATTACTTCTCCTTTACTTTACGCTCAATTTTATGTCTAGGATCAATATTAATTACTACTGAATCCTTAAGTTCTATAATCGGTCCTGGAATTCTCTTCTTGTCTTTAATTTCATTTCCAAAGATATCACTTGGTGATAGTTCATATGCATCAACTTTTAGGATATCTTCAACTTCTGTTATAAACCCAGGTTTTACCTTATGGAATGGAAAATTACTTGCTAAGTCATCTAATTTTTTAACTATCAAGGTATAGTTTTTTGTATCTATTGTTATGTCCATACTTCCCTCACCAGAGTTTAAATCAAACCCATAAAATTCTCTCCATGCGGACAAATTAAGACATACTTCAGGAGCTGGATAAAGTATACGCAGATACCCACCAGGCATGTTGAGATATAGATTACCATCGGTTTCATTCTTATCTGTGGGGAACTTGATAGCTGCCTCTTTACAATCATAAAAGATATTGTTATATATTTGTGCGTCACGGGAAGTACCTCCGCGACCACCCCTATCAATTCTAAATGCTACCACCTTTGAGAAATAACCAGCACTTCTGCATTTTCCAATGAGATTGTGAGCAATTCGTAGATGATCCGTTCCTTCTCCATAGATTGCGTAACCATTTACCTGACTATTTTCTTCCATCTTATACCACCCAGAGGAACCAGGTTCTTCTTTTAAAGAGGATGGATCAAATCGTCCCTCAATATTCCAAAAGATATTATTATCTATTAAATTAATACCATCTCTTGTACACTCAATAAAGATTGCTTCACGTTGCTCTATACCATCCAGAAAAAGATTTGATGTAATACGGTTATTCACATTCTCTACATCCAGCCAAAGGTGATCGCAACGAATCGTCTCCGTGAATATATTCCTACGAATGAGACTGTCACAGCAATTATGTGCCTTTAGTCCTCCTGCCTCCCAAGATAGCTCCATCTTCTGCCATCCTGTTCCCTTAATAAGGTTATCCTCGATCAAAATATTGCTTACAAACATCGCTGCAATACCACATACTCCTACATTCAGAATATTACATCTTCGAATGATATCATAACCCAAGATTTGATTGGCTTCCATATTATGATGCCAGCATTCGTTACCAATATCTATACCAACACCGTTGGACCAATCAATGGTACAATCCTCTATGAGCCAATGATGGCCTCGGTATGCAGATATGGATCCCCTCTGGGGAACCGGTGCTCCTGTAGCTGCATGTGCACATATAAGTCCCTTAACTTTAATATATGATAAAAACGGCACCTCTGGTGCAAAACATTGTTCACGGCAGGTAAGCTCAATCAGATGTTCTTTCGGATTGTCATCATTCTCCAACCTAAAATGTATCGTCTGACCATTCGCTTCAACCCAATAGGAACCAGGTATTTGAGACATTTGATTGTATAAGGCAACTTGAATTAAGGGCTTTCCATCGCAAAAAACCATACCGCGGCGATTTAAATAGCTTGTCATATCTGTCTTGTCATATTCTATAAATAAACGATCATGCAAAATATTTACCGCACAAAAGGGATTATATCCGCGAAAAACATCGGGATCTATCTTCGTTTCCCAAATCTGTGTATCATTATTCTGGTTTTGGACCCAAGGCATTGCATTCATCCTCCATCCTTCACTCTTTCGAAAAGAAGTAGCAACTTCAGATGCTTTTATAATAACAATATCATTTTCGACATTCTCATATGAAATCATTTGTTCTGGACTATTACCTCCCATAGCAGGGCGAACACACTCACGATAGGTTCCTTCATGAATTAGAACTCGAGTACCTGGTGTTGCTGTTGTAGCAGCCGCATTTATTGTTTTCATAGGTCGCTCAGGGTGTCCGTCATTATCATCAGAAGCATTGGGATGATTTGCAGATACATGTAATTCACTATGATAGATGGGAGGTACTTCCCAACTTGTATAATTACTGCCGTCAGGTAGGCAGGAAGTCATATCTCTCATAATATCTCCTATTCTTTAAGTTCATCATTATAAAGTTATATTCTAAAACATATACCTTGTTCATTTCGCATTCTTAACTTTAAACACATTAATGGAGGGCTGCACCCAGCCCCCCACTTACCTTTAGGTCATAAGGTAACAATTATACTACCTCAATTATTAATTAGAAGCTAACGCTTTTGCTCTTTCATCCACAAGAACTTTATCTTTGTTCATGTCAAACTCTACTAATTTAGACCAGTCAAAGCCTTCTAGTTGTTCCTTAAGTTCTTTCCATATGGAATCAAATTCCGCCTGGTCCTTTGCGAATATCATTTTCCAGGATGCATCCTTTACCAATTGACCACAGTTACTTCTTATCAACGCAATATCTGTATTGTCTGCCTCAAGATTAACATTAACAAAAGGTACTATGCTTATTGTATTTGTTTTCTTCAGATAATCAACTGGATTCTCTGCACCAAATCGCTCGCTCCACTCTTTTGTAGTGGTTGTCTTTGCCTTCTCAACTTCAGCTGGCCAATAGGTGGTTGCATATGTAGTGTTATTTTTCGTATTTGTTGCAATTCCTGCTACCATCCATTGATTTACTTGAATCATTCCATCTGCGTAAAATCCACCGCCAAACTCCTCTGGTACAGGAGAATTATCCATCAGCGCAGTTTCACCAGCTGCAGTACGAACATAGCCATTACCATCCTCTGCGTCTTCATAAGTAAATCCATATATACCTCCATGGATAGATTCCAAGCCTTCTGGACTGGACATCCAATCTAAAATCATCATAACTCTTTCCATCTTTTCTGCATCATTGGTGCCAACTGCAAATGCTCTTCCACTACCAAAGAAAGGATCGGATGGTTGATAGATGGACATATCGGCAATCGGTGCCATCATATAATTCTCTCTCCCATTGCCACGCTCTGTTGTATTCCAGAATCCTTGTTGCCAGTCATTCCAAATCAAGAATGCACGTTTGGAATTGAATTTTGAATTTACAGAATCCCAATTCTGAGTTCCTGAATCCGGATCCACAATTCCCGCTTGGTTAGCTTCATAATAGAATTGAAGTATCTTAAGATATGCCCCATTATCATCAGTTAAATCTATCATCTTTCCAGATGCATCTAGTAGAATTGAACCTCTTACCTCCTGCCCATACCATTTGGTAAGTTGATTAACATTCTCAATGGATGTTCCATCCCAGTCAGGCCACAGAGTAATTCCATAGCTAGAATCACCAGCCGCATTAGTAGGATGTAAATCCTGCATAGCACGAAGGGTCTTTACCAAATCAGAGAGATTGTTAATCTCTGGTGCACCAACCTCAGCGTAATAATCCCATGGAATGGTTGGAGCTGTTCCAGGAATTGTAGGAGTAAATGTTGTAGGACTGGTATTTGTCATCTCCGTTGGCCATGCATAATAAGAACCTTCGTCTACTCCCTCTAAGGAAGAATTGTAATAGTCAAGTTGTGTCTTAAACTCTTCAAATGAAGTTAGTTTCTTCATACCCTCAGTAACATCATAGATAAGTCCAGATTTGATACAAGCTTGTATATCGGCATTATCAAGTATTACGATATCTCCTAAATATCCTGCTGCAGAACGTGCTGCAAATATATCTCCACCTGCTACTTGTGGAGCAATGATATTAAGGGTTACATTAAACTTATCTTTTAATATCTTAGCTGTCCAACCTGGTTGTTCCCCTTGAAAATTAGCCGGTTGTGAGTACACCTCGATGGTCATTGGTGCTAATCCAGATTGTGTCTTTACTGCATCCTTGTCTCCATCGTTATTCTCTGTTCTTTTAGAGCAGCCATTAGCAAACAATGCTAGAACAAGAACAAATGAAATAATAATACTAAGTTGCTTTTTAAATCTCATAATCTTCCTCCTCCTAAATTAACTTAAATTATACTACTTATATTCTGAATCCTTTTTAGGGATATCATTCCGTCATTATAGTTTTAAGTTGTAAACCCTATTATCCCTTAACAGCTCCAATCATAATTCCTTTCACAAAGAACCTCTGGAAAAATGGATAAACCAGTAATATGGGAAGTGCTACAATAATCGTAACCGTCATTCTAATTGATGTCTGCGTCTGTGCATTTGCAAGTAGTGCTTCAGAGCTACCAGCCGTTGCATTAATTATTGCAGACAGTGATTGTGATGACTGTAAATACCGATATAGGATAAATTGTAGTGTATAATATTTTTCTTGTGTCATAAGAAGCAATGTATCCTGGAATGAATTCCACTGTCCCACTGCTGCAAAGATCGCAATAGTTGCCATTATGGGCTTGGAAATCGGCAGAATAATTTTAAAAAATATAGTTAAAACCCCAGCACCATCACATTCTGCTGCTTCCTGCAGCTCTTTTGGTAATGATTCAATATAGGTCTTGGTAAGTATAATATAGAAGGGGGAAACAATAGCAGGTAAGATATATCCCCAAAAGTTATTAGTAAGTCCAAGATTCATCATGGTCAGGTACCAAGGGATTATTCCTGCATTAAAATACATGGTTACAACCACAAAACGATACCAGAATTTTCTTTTCCAAACAGTCTCTCTGGTGAACATATATCCAAGAAAGGCTGCAAAAAATACAGTTAACGCGGTTCCTAATACGGTCCTGGATATAGATATTAATGCTGCCTGACCTAAACCTGGTATTTTCAAAGCATCAATATAGTTTTGCAAATGCAGTCCTTTGGGATACCAAATGACTCCTCCCTTTTCACTTATTTTGTTATTACTGATGGTATTAATAAAAATATAATAGAACGGATAGATGCATACAAAGGCAAAAAACGAAAACATTATATAAGTTATTACATCTAATATACGATCACTTACGGAATGACTTTTTATTTTGTTACCCTTGTTAGAGGTTTTTTTATTGTACTTTCTTTCCATAGTTGACTCCTTTATATTATACTTTGTTTACGTACTATCTTAGAAAAAGTGTTTGCGCCAAACAGTAGAACTAGGCTTATTATACTCTTTAACATACTTAGTGCTGTGGAAACTGAATAAACTGGCGGTTTACTAGTTGATAAGTTATAAACATACAAATCCAAAACTTGTATATATTCTCTGTTCCATGAATTTTGGAATACAAAGTACTGTTCCATTCCATTATTAAGGAAATTTGATATATTAAGAAGAAGAAGTACAAAAAAAGTAGGTAATAAACTAGGAATGGTAATATTCCATATGATTTTTAAACGGTTTGCTCCGTCTACTCTTGCCGCTTCAAACATCTCCTCATCGATACTTGATATAGCCGCTATGTACATGATGGCTGCCCATCCTAGATTCTTCCATGTGAGCCATAACCACATCTTAAGCCACATATGATCGCTAGATTTTAAGAAATCAATTGGTCTTGATATTAACCCAAGATCTAGTAATACTGTATTAAACATCCCCGTATTACTCATGAGAAGAAATGCTACTGAGTAAACTAAAACCCAGCTGATGAAATTCGGCAAAGTAGTAACTGTCTGAATAAACTTTCGAAAAGGTAAGCACTTTATCTCATTAAGGAAGATAGCAAAAATCATAGGTAGCCATGAAAATGCAAGTGAGATACCACTCATTGCAAATGTGTTACGTAGCACCTCCAGTGTTTGATTAACATAGGATTTACTTTGAAACAATAACTTAAACCATTTTAGTCCTACAAAAGAATCCCAAGAAAATGGCAATGGTGGTTGATAATCAAAAAATGAATATATCCAACCATATAACGGATAATATGAGAATAGAGCTACTAAAAGCAAAAAAGGTACTATGAGTAAAAATTCCTTGTATCCTTGCACTTTCTTTCTTTTACTTATTGAATTCATGTTTCCTCCTTTGAAGCATTTTTTTGTGTATTATATATAATATCATGTCTATTAAATAGATTTCTTTGTACATTATATGTTTTATCAATATTATTTTCAATGATATATATGTAGCCTTCATTAACTTATATTCATTTTACAAATAAAAAGATGGCAGTTTTACCTGCCATCTTTTAAGGTTATTTATACTGTTTTACAAGACGCTATAGTCCAAGTGTACTTATACCATACTAAAAACAACTTATGATTTATATTCATATACAATTGAACTATATTAAGCTACTATGTTTCTTCCGCATAAATTTATTTTTCTTATTATTTAGTAAAGTACCTATGATTCATCAGTTCACTTAGGGATGAATTACATTATCCCATTTGTTTGTCCATTCATTACTTTTTACCTATATCCGATTGTTCTTTCTTTAATTGGCTATTTCGAAACTGGTTCGGTGTGATTCCTGTTACTTTTTTAAATTGTCGATAAAAGTGTTCTACATTCCGATATCCACACAGTGAAACAATCTCATTTATTGTATAATGTTGATACAGCAGATACTCCTTGGCTAGGTTTATACGGCTATTAATAACATCCTCTATACAAGTAACACCAAAAATATTCTTATAGATACATTCTAGATATCCCACACTGACATTAAGCATTTCAGACATTTCTTTAACCGTCCAATTCTTATTAGGATTCCGATGGATATCTTGCTTTAATTTATATAGTTGTTTATGTAATGAGCTTATATGTCTATGATCATAGGATTCTAAAAGTTTATTGAACATAACTCTCAACAAATGATCAATGGAGATGTCCTTATATGTGTTATTAAGTATATGCTCCATAGAAATTAATTGAAAAAGTTTATGGCAATAATTATGATCCTGAATAGGAAATGGAATACCAGTAGGCAATGGTGAGTTGGTAACGTAAGTTTCATCCGTATCAAAACGTATCCAGTCATTTACATATTGATTTTCACATGCTCTATAATATATCTTTTGGTTGGGTTTATAAAGGACTGCACAATTAGAAGGATATTTTTGATATTCATTATCTACATAAAATATGGCCGGTGTTTTAGTTATTATTAATAGCCAACAATCATGTCCGTCTGGAACATCAAACACAAAATTTTCCTTATGCATGGCATCATATTCCACATATCTTATATTATTCATTTTATATCCTTTCTTCAATCAATATTGCAACATTTGACATTATTTAATATATTAAGTATATCATATCCAATAAAAAAATGAACGCTTTTATGTAAAATATTTGAACCTCTTATTTACTGGGAACCTTATATCCACTTCTTCACAACAGGGAATCTTAAAAAAACTGCCTACCATAACTAAGATAGACAGTTTGATTATATCCTATTTTAATTACCTTATTGGTAATTACTTTTCTCTTCCTCCCATTCCCTACTCTCTTATATAGTTTTTATATCTTTTTTAACTTTACTTATAGCTATTAAAAGTAGTGAATATCCAATTGCAGTACATACTAATAACATAATCCAACCTGCACTAAAACCAAGTCTATCTGTAACTGCACCAAACAAAGTAGAGCCTAAGGCAAACCCGATAGCAAAGAATAATTTTATAATAGCAAGTTTAACGCTAGAATCTCTTTTACCAAATACATCAGATGCCATATAAGCCGGTGCTGACATGTAAGAGTAAACATTTAATCCATAGGCAATTGAAAAGATAAATGCAAGTCCATGTGTATTTTTTGCCATTAATAAAGCGATTATAGCAATTACTTGAAGCACCAATGAAATAGACATAGTTTTAATTGATCCAATTTTGTCAAATAAAACACCACCAAGTACATTACCAAATAAGCAAAATAGGGCAAATGTTGATCCTAATGTTCCTACTAATGCAGGGCTCATCTTTAATTCACCTGTAAAATAAGTAGCATATTGGGTACTAAGTGCAGAAATCGCTATAGAAATGATTGCAAAGCCTATTCCAAATAACCAGAAAAAAATATTTTTTTTAAGCTCTGCTACACTTGGTCCTTCAATCTTTGATGCCTCCATCTCTTTTACATCTGTAGTAACTTTTTCGACTTCTCCCTCTTTTGGTAATCTAATAAATAAAAGTATTACAGGTAAACTACTTACAAGTGCAACTAAACCAAATAGAATGTAGCTATAAGTAACACCCTTACTTGCTAACATATTAGAAGTGATTTTTTGTAAAAATACATTACCTATAGAACCACCAGCAAAAGCAATACCTAATGCTTTACCTCTACCTTCTTTTGGGAACCACTGGTTAATTACATAAGGAACCCCAAGTCCTGAGAATAATCCACAACCTATTTGCAAAATTGCTGAAAAGAAATAAAACTGAGGTAAACTAGTTGCGAAACCAAAAGCTAAAAAGCCAAGACTAGATAAGGTAGTGCCTATTATAAATATAATTTTAATATTAATTTTTCCAAATAATTTTCC
Organism: Bacillota bacterium; assembly: GCA_023387635.1. GTDB lineage: Bacteria > Bacillota > Clostridia > Lachnospirales > Lachnospiraceae > Anaerocolumna. Next base: position 12,213 of record JAEWHU010000040.1, on the reverse strand, counting down.
TAAAAAAGGTGAACACACTGCTGCTGCTATAGCACCAAATGTAAATATTAGTGAAAATGATGCAAGTGAAAAATTAAATTTTTCAATAACATATGGTATAAATAATGGTTGAATATTCTGTGCTACACCAAATGGTATTGCTTGTAGAAACATACATACAAATATCATAAAAAACTTCTTTTTGTTACTTCTAATAGTGTCCAATGTTCATCCTCCAAAACCTTATTTTTGTGTTTTTATATTTAATTGAAATCAGAGTTAAATTCAATTTGCCTCTCTTTCATTAGTTCATTTATATTATAGTTTCTCTAATCAATCAGTAATATACCTAAGGTTCATGTAAAGTATTTATTTCGTTTATCTTTAGTTTTTTGAAATTTACTTAAATAAATTATAGAAACAAAAAAGACCACTCATTCTCAGATTAGAAAGTTTCTAAAGAAACTCTGAAAGTGAACGGTCTCACGACATGTATTATTTAGTTGAATAAATAAAAACAGTAAAATTATTAACTTTATATAGATTTGTTACAGGATTTGGTATATTAATGATTTTCCACCACCCTAGAACCAAAATTTACACATCTATACTATTTAGCAAGAATTACCAAATCATTAAATGTTTTAAATCCATTTTTTTCATAAAATTTTTGCGATGGGTAATCTTTTTCTGTGTTTAATATTATTGCATTCATTCCTTGTTCTTTAATATCTACTTCTATTGCCTTTATAAACCAGCTTCCAATAGCTCTACCCTGCATTTCATAACTAACGCAAAATTCATCAATATAATATTCAAAACCTTCTATCCATGGTTTTTTCATACCGATACTCAAGGCTACTACCTTATTATCTAACAAAGCTGCATAACCTACAAAGTAGTTATTGTTAAAATGACTATTAAAAAACTTCACTACTTGTTCTCTTGATTCGTAAACATCATTCCATGGTTCTTTAGTAAATGTTTCAATAAATAAATCCACACAATCATCGATCATACTTTTTTTAATTTTTACTAAAAATAATTCTTCCATTCTTCTCCTCCCACACAACTTGTTGTTTCTCTTTACATCACAGTATCCTACTTTACAAAGTAAAATATAAATATTACATATCAACCTTAATATTCAATAACTGTTGCTTCTTTTCAAAATAACGCTATACTTGATATACAACTTCGAAGTCTTCAAAAACTACTGGCATATCATATGTAAACTCATATCCTAACTGCTTTCCTTCTGCCTCAAAGAAACGAACATGTCCATCAACCCAAGTTTCTAATATCTCATCTTCCCCTTCACGCTTGCAAATATCATAAGTTATATCTGAAAACGGGATAATTGTTATTACTGTTGTTTCAATAACACACCGAGGTACACCTTCCCAATCAGTGATAATACATAAATCACCAACTTTAGGCATTCCACCTCCCTCAATTTCGTATTTCAATAAACTACTTACTGTAGCTCTCTTTTTTCCAATCAATACTAGTCGTAACAGTTCATTAGCCCATTTTTCAGTTCGTTCAAAATGAAACACTTCAATATATTTTGTCGTCTCATCCCTGTTTGTTTCCTTTAAAAATGTATTCCAAAACAGCTCAATTTTTTCTTGTAAATAGTTTTCATTTTCCATTGCTACTACCTCCATAAAATTTTATTAAATGTTGAGTATTATGTATGTAATCTTAACTGAACATAAATCAACTATTACTTACTTTCTTTAAATCCATTACGTCTACTTCATACTGAAGTTCTACGATAAAACAAAGCTGTAGCTAGGATGCCTAACAATAATAATACAATGCTCATAACAAAGGGTAATATTCTTGAAATATCACTTAGTAACCCTCCTATGTATCCAAAAGGAACACTTACGAGCATTACTGTCGTCTGTAGTAAAGCCATAATTCCTGAACGTTCAGAAGGATCCACATGAATTGCTACTAAAGATTCTCTAAGTGTACTTAAAACTGCTATTCCCAGTGCTTCAAAAAATAATGAAATAAATAATATTACATATCCCCAAACACCAGTATTTGATATTGAAATTAGCAATACGCAACTAATAATAGAACTGATAAAGCCTCCATATAGTGGCCATTTTAATTTCTTTTGATTGATCTTTGAAATAACAGTAAAGAATAATACAATAGAAATTACACTGCGTATCATTGGAAATATGGGTAATAATGTATCCGAAACACCAATATGCCTAGACGCGATAATCTGCCAGAATGTCATTCCAAGCATAACTACAATCTCTACTAATATACTAATGATGATAGCAAATATGGTACCTCTTGAATGTAGAATCTTTAATAATGCACTTTTATATCCAGAAAGCATTTCACTCCATGACATATTTCTAGTTGCCTCACGTCTAATTTTACCAACACCTGTTTCAGTTGAATATTTATATAGAATTAATAACTTTACAGTCATAATAACAAATGCATTAATATAAAGTATACGTATAGCTGGCACTAGTGTTAACTTAGCTACTAATATTGAAGCTATAGGTGCAAACAATGCTGATAAATTACCAGCAATTAAAACCCACGAATATATTTGGGTTATTTTATCCTTTGGTGCATCCTCTACTAGAAGGCAATCCCATGATACTGTGGTTATCTTCATCGTACCGTTAAGAAGTGCAGCTATAACAAAAAACCAAAAACCTTGGCTAAACGCCCATATAAGACAAGGAAGGCTCCAGGCTAGAAAATCAAATACCATAGTACTCTTCCTTCGCCCCATTTTATCAATAATAGCACCTGATAAAAATGCAAAGATCATCTGAGAAAACATATAAATTGAAGTGACAATACCCACTTGTATATCACTCATACCAAAAGTAAGCATATATACCGTTGCATATGGCAAACACAAATTCATGGAGAGCCCCCACATAGGCTCAGTATAAACACAGGCACGCGGATTACCTCGTAGTTCAAAAAGAGTACGTAGTAATTGGTGCTTTAATAATTTATTTTTCATATTAGATTATCCTCTTTCGTCATTGTAAATTAATTATGGCAAAATAATATTTCAAAACTACAACATCATTCTATTAGATACTTTTCTACCACTCCAACCAAGACTCTGTGCCCATGCACGAATATTAGCCCTTTCTTCCTTATCTTCTTCTTCACACATAGTCCCTAAGAATTCCGCAAATCCTCCTAATCCACCAACATCATCAAATACAGATATACCATCTTTATCAATACATACCGGTTTATGCTTAGTCATTACGGTATCTTTCGCTTCTTCAAGCTCCTCTTCACCAATAATGTTTTGTTTTATTAGATCTTTACAGTCGTTATGCTTAGTTATTGTAACTATCCAATTGTCTCCAAAGTCGTAATTATAAAAAAGTTTATTTGTTATAGGAAATAGTTCTTTTGAATCTATATTCTCACCTTGTGCAGCAATAACTTTATTGACTTCTAAACGTTCCAACAAACTCTCAATACCACCTTCAATAAGAATAGATGAATTCATCTCTTCAAGTGTCAACTCTACTAACGGCGCCCTACGTAAGATTCTAATTTTAGCATCTTTGTCTTTTTTCGTTCGTTCTAAATAGTCTCCGAAAGATTCCCTGACTTCTACCATTTTGTTCCGTTCTAGTAGTCGCTGTACATCATTTTGTGCAATCTCTGGCTCCTCCATAAATCCGTTATAGATATATGGCCCTGTATATTTTTTCTTAAGCCATGCATTAATACTGCCTTTCCTATAATCATCGTCCCAAAAAATATCGCGCTCTCCTTCCGATGGAGGTTGGAATAATATTCCTACTAAATCAGACCACCCCTTAACTGTACTTCCAGTCAATTTAGCATATACATCCTCTGGTAAATAAAATCTACGCAAATGTGAATTTTGCCATCCAAATAGTTTTTGGATTGCATAATGAAGGTTGTGTAACGGCATATCGGATGGTATAAGAATATCTCTTGTAATAGCATCCCCTGTACTAGATTCTCCATATCTTCTCATCATTCTTCTTTGATAAACCGATAGATAATCATCCTTTAATTCTAGATGAATACGTACTGGGAAAATTTTATCGTTTATTTTTTTTATGTTACTTCTCATTTTCTACTCCTATCATATATTCATTAAAACTCAATGGTTCATTAAGGTGATTTATTAATCATAATCTATGGAACTTGAATTATATGTAAAAATAATACCACATAATGAAGAAAAAACATATGAATTTAAGCGAAGTTGATATTAAATGTTCTATAACTATATATTAAGGGTAATATATAATCTATCATCGTAATAGTCGGCAGTTATACTTCCACCCATTCGTTCCGTTAAGACTCTAGCAATGGACAAGCTAAGACCAGTCGATGGTCTTACCTGATCCACTGTATAAAAACGGTTAAATAGCCACCCCACATGTACAGGGAGTCAGATTTTTCACATTATTTGAAAAAACTATTGTTTCTCTCTGTCCATTGAAACTACAAAATCACCATCACTGCATTTCAATATGTTAGTAATAATATTGTTAAAAACACGAATAAGGGCAGAGCGGTTTATGTTCCGCTCTTTCCATTCATTTGTTATATTTATTAGGCGTTTGCGAAACTCTGTAATTCTAACTGACAAAATCCACAAACACGAATACCTACGTAATTTAAACCTCTAATTGTATAGACAAAGTTTATTTTCATATATATTAATCATTTTGGCCAAATATTTGCCTTTATTTGAGTACTTTACTTTTCTTGTTGCTGTATATGCAGTCAGAAAAGAACCTTGAAATATAAAAAATGATAGTTTACTAAATTGGATAATAATATCCTATTAGGGATTGCTAGTTACGCAACCATCTAGTTATATTTATGTAGGGTGTAATCTTACATTCTTTAAATGCACCATAATATGCAACAAAACTTTCTTCTAATACATGATTTATAATCACAGTTTCTACCTTGCTATCATCTACTGAGACAACAACAGAATAGCAAAAAAGTTCCTCTGTCAATTGCTTTAATACATCTGCGTTGTTTTCAATCATAGAAAGGAATATGCCTGTATTATCGCCATTCTCATCCTTTTTCAACAATTCAAAATAACCATATATGGTTTCTAGCATGCATTTTAACTTCTGACAATGTACATGAATTAAATGTAGCAGTTGACTTGACCCTACATTCTGGCGACATTGTTATACTAATTCTCCATTCTTTTTCTTCTCTAAATGAAGGATTTTTCATACAACCACTTTCTGTAGTTTTATTTTCATAAACTTCACTTACTACATGTATTAGTGTATCCCCTTTTAACAATAGATTTATTATATTATTGGCTTGTCCATTTGCATATGCATCTTGCTCCATTTGATCATAACAAATTGGTGCAAATTTTAAACCATACATTTGCTTATTAAAATCATTTAATACTTCATTAGAAAAACCTATTGATATTCCCTCTCCATTTTGAGCATATGCTCTCCATTGACTTAATATATCGCCCTCCTCAGAAAAACAACAAGCATATAATGTTGCGTTAACCTTAAATAATTCTTTTGCATAATAAAACTCCCTTATTTTATATCCATTATTTTTCTCTCCTTGATGAACCGACATTTTAGTTTATTTAATATTTTCAAGATAATTATGTAACTTTTCCTCTGCTATCATTGCCGCTAATTATCGATTTTATAACTTTGCGGCTAGTTTTATATTTTGCTATTAATCAATTATGGATAGCAATAACAACCCGCTTTATTCCACTAACAATAGCATACGATAAAATTATCTTTCTTTAAAAATTAAGAATTTTGATTTGCTCAAACAGTAATTTAAATAACAGTCTTAAACCACCTAATATATAAGACTTGGCTATCTAATGTACTAAAAAACTGCACTATATGAGCAATATGGAAAGGTTTTATTCTTTCTCTAAAGCCATATAATGCAGTCCAAAGCAAAATATTTTACTTCATTGCATCAATCAATTGAGGTGTAATAATTTTAATTTCACTATGGTTTTGTGACATATAGGTAACGTTAATCACTTCATCCTCTACATACAAATATGCACAACTAGGAAATACCAAAGAGAATTCCCCTAGAGACAATATCTCTGAATGAGCTATTATATTTTCATCACGAACAAAAAGCAATATGCCTTCCTTACTTTTGGGTAAATAACTCATATATAAATTTATACCTTCACATTCTGTTATAAATTTAATCTTTTTCTTCCTACTATTCTTTAGGCTCTCTATTTGTTCCATTTGCTTTTCTATTTCTTCCACTTTTGATGTATCAAGTATCCCTACTTCTTGTATGGGCTGCCCCAAATAATTCAACCATGTTTCATAAGGCACTTCTTCTAAATTTTTTATGGTCAAGCTCTCGTTAAGGTCAACTTTGCAATAAGATAATGTATTTGGCTCTGCTGCAACATTATCAAATAAGAGGATATATAATATATTTTCTTCTTCTACATAGACCATTTGTTTCCCAATCATTTTTTCTGGCAATTCTATCACTTGTGTTTTTTCATTTTCTTGAAACCAAACAATTCTTTGATTTGCACTGTCTTCTACAAAAAGATAATTTTTGCTTACAGCATAGGAATATAATCCTAATGGTCTTTTCCATTCTCCTGCTTGCGAAATATATTTGACAGCATTCTCTTCTTCTAAATTATAAGGAATTTTCCATAAGATATACGAGCTTTCTCCAATAATAAATAGCGGTTTTTCTTTCTCATCTTTATTGCCTTCTATCACATTAATCTCGTTGAACTTAGTATTATCTAGCTCATTTCTTATCTTATTATCATCATAATTAATTACAGAATCATTCTCTTTTCTGCAAGCTGTGAATAGTAGAATTATTAAGCAAATGAAAAAATATCTTACTTTTCTCATAAACAATCCTCTTTTCTTAAAACACTATAATATAATTATGCAAAAAGGAATTATTTAAGATAATCATATCTCATAGGTACATAGCCCCCCTCTAATATAGTCTGATATTTTTGCCCTGTTTTTACATCCACTTTTCCAGATCCTGTACTTTCTTCATAATAATCTACATACCTTACATTATTCTGCACATAGACATTTGTTACAATCCGCACATGAGAACCTGATTTATTTAATATATCATATGCTTTTACCTGAGAACTATCTGATATCTGAGTAAAGCAATCTTTTAAAGTAGAAGTGCCATGTTTATGGGGTAAATCAAACGCTACAGATACATAACCAGAACAATCCATTCCAACGGTTCCTGAAACATGACCTGATGAAGTTGTATTCACATTTCCTGCAAACTTTCCTTCGTTAATATTTTTTACGAAGGATTCTGCATTCCATCCACCCCAACAATAGGGAACATTTGTCACAGAATGATTTTTATTGGTAGCTAATCCACTTAACCAACTTGGTTGTGTAACTTTAGTAGAGTCTCCTGTTACAGACTTATTTGAATTGTTAGAACTATTAAATGTCCATGCCAAATTTTTATAAGTGTCCATACGTGTTTTTATGGTTGTTGTAGTCATATCTTTGTATGCCGCCATCACACTTACATTTCTACTATTATTTGCTTGCTCTTCTTGTATAATTTCTTTTCCTTTTAAAGAATTTATTTCTAATGATTCAATCGGATTTTGACTAAGCTGATAAATTCTGATTCCGTTTTCATCTGCTACCATCTGATATATACTACCTGTTTCTGTAAACTGCAGATACCCACGTCTAAATTCATCATTATATGTTTCAGGTACAGCAAAAGCGGTTGCCTTGCCATTGTTATTAATGGTAATCCACTGCTTTAGCAATGAATTATTTCCTAATACAGAATATCCACTATATAAACTATATGAGTTATTATCTGAAATACCTGCAACCATACTACTTAAACTACCAATATTATTTTGTTCATTTCCTAATAAAATATCTGCATTACTTATTAAATCTGGACTAATTAACCGATTACTTTTTTCGGTATCAGACATATAGGTTGTTACCAAATTTCCTTCGGTGTCAAAACAATATTCTAATAAAACTTTATTTATATTACTAAGCTCTACATCCTCGCCATTTTTTTCTCCTGTAGAAACTGAAAAAGTCGTTAGATATAGATGTGTACAATTATTATCATTTCTATCATCATACACTACTTTTAACGTATCTGTTTCTACATCATAAAAAAGTAAGGTTACATCCATATTCCAATGAAATAGAATTTCTTTTGTAAACATTCCGTTATCATATACTAATATACGGTTGTTGACCGTATCATCAATAAATATTCTGTCTCCAGATATATAGAATGCGTCTGGTCCAAGTGGTTCATGTTCGTTTGCAGGTAAATATCCTGGTGATTCATATTGATTTGCAGCAAAAGAATATATTAATGTATTATCATTTACATCTGCAACAGGATTTGCATATACTGGTATGTGCATTAACATTCCTAGTATCATCGGTGTAATCATACCCAATGCAATTTTTCTAATAATTTTCCTTTTAATATTCATTATAAACTCCCTTCTCTAAACTGTTCCTATTGTCACCTTACTTCCTATAGTTTCAATCAATACATCAGCAAGCTTTTTGGTTTACTTCGTAAACATTAGAATTTACGAAGTTTTTTTGCTGATTCTGGTAATTCAGGTTGGTGCATAATATATAAACAAGCTGTATTTGCACTTAAAGTGGTTACCACCACAGCATATGATACAACTATTCCACATAGGGAATACAAAAAATTTTTTAAAACTTCTTTCCTCATAATAACTTCCCTCCTTTTTGAATGTTTATATTTGTATTGCCATTTTGATATTAGCATACTTTATTATTCGGTGCGAAGTGTTGTAATTATTGGTATGTTTTGATGTAATAATCGTTAAATTTATATCAAAAATAAAAACATACAAATATCTATTCTATATTTCTAGATATCTGTATGTTCTTCTAATCTATATTGGGTATTAAAACGGCAACAGAAAATATATCTTTGGTATAATTTATCTGCAATTCACCATTATAATTTAATATTGTATTTTGGACATTTTGTAGACCTATTCCATGAGTTTCCTTCAATACTTTTGTTGTTTTAAGCTTTCCACCTAAAGAATTGAGCCTACCATTATACGTATTATCAATTAAAATAACCAAGCTACCTTTCGTAACATGCATACATAAATTTAGTTTTTTATCATATTTTGTTTGCCTAATTGCTGTTATAGCATTGTCCAATAAGTTTCCAAGTATAACAGTTAAATCATATGCTAAAATATTAAGATTTTGTGGAATGCTTATATCTAATTTAATACTAACTTGCAGGTCATCCAATTCTTGTAATTTAAAATTAAGAATACTATCTACAATGAAATTATCAGAATGAGAAAATATTTTGTTACCACATATTTCAGATAATATTTTATCTGTATAATCATCAAAAAGTTCATGCTTACCATTATTATATAGAGATTTCAATGTTATGATATGATTTTTTATATCGTGTTTTAAAGATTTAATTGTTAATAAAGATTTATTCATAATATCAGCTTGGTTTTCATATGAAATATTTTGTTGCTTCAAAAGATTTCTCTCATTATTTATTACCATAGTATCACAGATTTTTTCATCAACAAATATAATCACCCCATTTACGAATAGTACGATAATACTGCTTATTGCTACTTGTGTGGTAGATAATAATTCATTCTCAAGGGATACGAGAAAAAGATATAATACCCCTGCTAATATAAAGATGTGAGCAATATAATAATATATTGGTACTGGAAAATTTTTTATTTTTGATTTTTTATATTTATGTAAGAGATATGTAAGGACTAACATTAAAATTCTTGCTAATATAATTCCAATTATAGAATTATATTCGCTTATCTCATAAGCAGTAATTTTTAAATATCCTGTTAAAACTGTTATGGATATTTCAATAATGAATAAAAATATATACAAAGAAAAAGTACAAACTACCCTCTTTAATATCTTTCCATAATAATTTAAGGATATAAGAAAAAAGGATATAAAGTTGAAAATCAAAAGTACAATAGGAATTCTTACTGTCATATATATGAAAGACAAGGATAGAGCATAAATAAGATAGGAACTTATTTCAATTTTTTTACTATAAATTCGTTCACCTAACAAACAATAATTTATTTTATATATGGATATTAAATAAATGGGAATAGTTATTATAAAGATGATTTCATAAATTGACATCTCTGATCTCCTTTATAAATTGGATTTGCAAATTATGTATCTCTTTCAATTTTCTTTTACTAATAGGGATAGCTACTCCATTTTTCATAAAAATAGTTTCTCCTGAAATTTTTTCAATATAATTATAGTTTACTATATATGAGGTATGAGGAGATATAAATGTATTTGGTAGTTGCTTTTTTATATTTTCCAAGCTTCCATAAAACTCATCCATTCCATTACACATAATAATGCTTACTTTTCTAAGCCTGTTTTCAAAATACATAATCTCTTTAATAGCCACTTGTTTAAAATCATGACTAACTTGATACTTAAAAATCCTCTTTTCCTTATCTAACAATTTAAGTGCTAACTCAATACATTTAATTAAGTTCTCTTGGTCAATAGGTTTGACCAAAAAGTTTAACGGTTGTACATCAAACAATTTTCTTTCGTATCCAGTTTTTGATGATATAAATACTATTTTACTAATATAATCATCAAGCTGATTCCTAATCTTACTTCCAATATCAATACCAGTTGTACTACCTAACTCAATGTCTAAAAAAATCAAATCAAATGCATGTTCTTTTTGTATAAAATTAATAAGTTCTTCACCACTAATAAAAACTTCAATATCTATATTATAAAGATTTTTTTTACCATAGTGTATTATAGCTTCCTCTATTTCAGAACATACATGCATATCATCGTCACAAACTGCTATTTTCAACATTAAAAATTCCTCCTTATGATGTTGATACTATAATTATACTACAAAATGGAATAAAATCTTAATTACCGCACTATTAATCTGATTCAGGATATATCCTTGCCTTTGGACCATTAAGACCATACATGGACGCAGATGGTAGCTCTCATAATCCCCACCGGAATTTTATGATAAACACTTCTATCTTTAAGCCTATCCATTAGAATTTTCGTGTGGATTTGTTTATTATAGATTCTGTGAAAGAAATTTTATCTTATAGAATATTCATACAGAAAGCAAGAAAAAGTGGCGAAACTTATAGTTCATACGTGACCGAAGTCTTCGCCACTTTCAATAAGTGGTATTATTCTCTATATGTCAATTGAATAATATCATCTGCAAAGGTTGCTACTTCAGTAGAATGTGTTGCCATAATAATACATCGTCGTTCATCCTTCACAAATGTATTTAATATATTTAAAATGTTCTTTTTATTTTCCCCATCAAGACTTCCTGTTGGTTCGTCTGCAATAATAATTTCGGGATTATGAGAAATAGCCCGAGCAAATGCAACCCTTTGTTGTTCTCCTCCTGAAAGCATGGTAATCTTACGACTTTGTTTTTTACCGCTAATACCCACTTTATCAAGTAACTCTTGTGCATAACGTCGATTATTATAGGTTTTATATTTACTAATCTCTAATGCAATCATCACATTTTCAATGGCATTATATTTATGTAGAAGATTAAAATGTTGAAAAACAACACCTGTTTTTTTCGCTCTGTATTCATTCCGATCCATTTTTTTTAAATCTGTACCATTATAAAGAATCTGTCCTCCTAAGCATACATCAAGCCCTGCAAGTAAAGAAAGCAAGGTAGTTTTCCCTGAGCCTGATTTACCTAAAAGTGCATAACTTTTTCCTGCCTCAAATGATACAGAAATTCCATTTAGTATAAGTCCACTTGATTTACCATATTTGTATGTTATATTCTTAGCTTCTATAATTGCCATATACTGTACTGTCCCCTTCTTTTCTATTTAGAATTTCTTATCAGCATCATCGGTTGATTTTTCACTATACTTATGCTATGTAACCATGTTGTAATAATTCCAATAATAAACGCCACTACAGATACCAATAAAAAACCTTGTAAATTATCAATAGCTAGACATTTTCTTATATTATCGTTATTATCTATAACCGATGATAAAATTTCTTCCATATATTCAATAGAAAATAATAAACGAGCAAAAACTCTATAAATAGCCAACGT
>JAEWHU010000034.1 GCA_023387635.1 Bacillota bacterium | reverse complement strand
TCCATATACATTCTCCTTTGTCAATGTAATATAGGAAGTCACATTAATTTCTCAGTTTGTATATTTATTACAAATCGAAATTAATCCCACTGCCCTAGAAATCTTAAATTCTTTCGAAGTGGATATTTTTTTACATGGTAAGTAATATTCAAAAGTAAATGTGTTATTACCATCTTCTTTTATATCTGCATACTTATCAATTGAATAGCATTCCATTGAAATTCCTACAATTGAATAGTCTGGCATATACTCATTTGCTTTTATTATTTTCTCTATTTCTTGTAACAATTATAAAATTCTTTCAATTCAGTCTTGCGTTCATCTGGTATCAATGACTTTTTCTTTCCACGTATGGCACCTTCCAAAGCTAACAATCTATTAATATCTTGTATTCAATGTTTTCCTCAATTAATGTAAATTTAAATACTAATATATGGTACAATAATAGCACATGAATTTCAACCAAAATTTGTATTTTTTTGAATTAAAGCGCAGTACTTAATGCAGAGATAATGTTCATAATAGCGTGGGTTATCCAACTTGGTATTATTGAACCCGAAGAACGTCTCTCATTTATCCAGCCCTGTACCCAACCAATGCTTCCAGGTAAAAGGATAAGTAAAATTGTTATTAGTACATTATCCGTTATTATTCCAAATGGTATTCCGTGGATAAGTCCGAATAAAACTGCTTGAATTGAATTACCAATATAAAAGCCAAATCGATTTATAAAACATTTTCCAAGAAATCCTCTAAAAAACATTTCTTCAGATAACCCTGTCTGAATAACTGCATAAATAAGTATAGATGGTAAAGCCTTCCACCCTTGATTGCTAAATTGTGATGTTGCTGTATCAGTATTACCCATTAACTGTGTCATAATTATTAACATTAATAAACTATACACCACTGATACTATTACTATAACAGATATAAGTTTCTTTAATGACCCCTTTATCACAGGTTTTCTAAGACCTATCCATTTAAAGAAATTTTCCTTTTTACGTGCAGTTAAGAACCACCATATAAATGGTATAATTGAGAACAAAACTACTTGAATAATAGCATTTAACATAATATTAATAATATTCATCTCCCCACTCCTTCCTATAATTATATATTACTTTTTCTACACTTCCTTAATTCTTTGAGTTGTTGTATTATGAAGCATCGTTCTAACTGTGATTGCAATTACAAAACCTACTATATTTACAATGCTAGCATAAAAAATATATCTTCACATTTGTTAAAAAGCTTTAGATGGCACTTAACAAAGGAAGATATATCAATGACACAATTAAACATACAAAATGAGTTTAATTCTATGGTCGTTTATTTACATATTTGATGACCAATAGTACAACAAGTTGCTACAAATATTTACATCAGTCAGTGTCAGAATTTAATTGGTTGACATGGTAACGGTAAGACCGTCCACAGCGTCGCTGCTCACCTCCGCAGGATTTCTAATTAAATTTGCTATCGATGAGTCAAGCATATTAATCCATATGTCATCCCAGTCCTCCTGGTCGTTTTTGATGTCTTCCGGGTCAAGTTGGTATCTGCCTTATGTTCCTTAATAATTATTAGAGTATGCCAAACTACTGTTTGCGGAAGAATTCGCTTCTTTGCTTCCGCAAGAACACCTTCACTTCTATCATTCCTTTTTAACACTATAAAAACCTTTTTGCATCCGACCTATCGCTGCTTAGCAATAATGGATTAATGGTAATTTCTAACAAATTTAGTTATTATTCATTATATTGTATATGAATTTTTATGTCAATAAATCTATACATTTTTTACTAATTTAAATAAATATGAGCTACGCAAATAAGAGGTTTATCCAAGTAAGATGGAGCTAAACCTCTTATTTACTATATTATTCTTCATAACTAATCATAGGTGTTCCTTCTTCAATATTCTCAAATATTTTTTTAGCTAAATACACTGGGGCATTCACACAACCATGAGATCCCCTGGTTTTATAGATCTCTCCTCCAAAAGCATATCTCCATCTTGCATCGTGTAATCCTATATTTCCGTAAAAAGGCATCCAATAAGTCACATTTGCTTCATAACCTACTCCAGTTAATGTTACTTCTTTTTGTTTATAATTGAGCATATTAGTTCCTGTCACTGTTGCATTTCCTCTATTAGGATTTCCTGTAACTACCGCTCCTCCAACAATAAACTTTCCATCTTTATAAAACCATACATGCTGTTTTGTTATATTTATTTCTACATATGTATTACCTATTTCGTTGTCACCTCTGGCAAAGGCTTTTTGAAGATATATGGGTTCTTTTTCTATCACTTCACCAGATTTTATATTATTTAATAAAGCTTTTGATTCAGCTTCCTGATTCATTTTCCACCCATAGAGTCCGCCACTGACTTCCACTATTTTACCTGTAGATGTTTTAAATTTTCTTGTGATTCCTACTGTATCATATTTTTTAGCTAATTCATTTATATATCCCCTAACAGCTGCATTATTTATTACAACATCTATATTACCATCAACGCTCAACCATTTGTTTATAATCTGTCCACCTAGTATTTCATATTCGTTGCCAAATTGATAAGTAATTGATGTTGATACATACTTATTTAATAAATTCTTCGTTTGTAGGGTTTTTTTTGAATTTAGAGTATAATTAGGTGCTTCGTAGACATGATTTTCATTTAAATCTAATGTTGTCTTACCTGTTAATATATTTGCAATGATTGCTTGTTGCAATATATCTTTCCTTACTTTATTACCATCCACTTCTTTCATCACTTCATAGGAGCCATTTATGTATTTAAATTTTACATTTTGTGGTTCAATAATAACCCTATTTAAGCAATTAAGTCTGTTTATTTTTTGTTCTAATTTATTTCTATCATAAACAAATAATTCTTTTATATCATGTTTTTGTTCTCCTAACAACGAACTAACCCATTGAAATGAATTTTGGCTACAATATACACTAGATATATTTACTTTTTTATTATATTCCATACCTATCTCTTGCCCTTTGATACTATCTGTACTACCATCTCTTTCTATTAACTTTAAATCATAGTCCTTTATATAGTTCTTTATTGTTTCCTCAGCATTATTATAAGATTTTAAAGAAACATCCACACCATTAATTACAGTATTAAAATAGAAATGCTTAGTAAAATATAAGGAAATAATTAAATATAGTAAAGCCATAGAAGCTATGAGAATAATAATCTTTTCTATAACCTCTCTTGTAAAGGATTTTTTCATAGTAATAACAATCTTCATAGTGATTTACACTCCATAGAACATACACCTTATCTAATCAATATGCTTGATTTTCTAATTTTAAAACTCACTTTATGGGATTCTTAAATTATTGCAACAAGGTTACACGGTATTCTTTCCTATGGTTTTACTTCAATTATTCAAATGATTCTACCAACTTCTTCAATTCTTTTACAGGCGCATTGGTCGTTGTGCCATATCCCCATACTTCCTCATTAAAACCTTTAATCGCAAACATGCCATCTATATTCACATGATATTCTCCGTAACCAAAAAAGAAGAACTTGGAATGAACCAAGAACTCCTTTCTTTTATCGTCATATGCAATTTATTATCATTCATATCATCAGTAAAATAAGTTCATTATAAATCTATTTATTAAAATCAATGATTAAACGTCCATTATTCCAGGAAATAAATCGCCCTTTTGGATATATCTTTATCCTTTTATCTGATACAATATCTCCACTTCTAAAAACGGATAGCATTATTCCTATCAAAGCTAAATTAATGATTGTTGCGACATTTCCGTATGAAATCAACGGAAGGGATATGGGTTGTAAAAGTTGAAATCCTAAATTTGATACAATATAACCTAATGATTCATATGTTAATGTCATCATTACAGCAAGGGATACTAGTAGTCCAAGTTCACTTTTTTGCTTCAAACACAGCATAAAACCTTTAATGATAAATATTGTAAGTGTTGCTATAATTATAAAGAAAGCAATCCAACCCACATTGTATATAAGATATGTAAGTAAATAATCGGTAATATTAAAATTAAACATCTCAATTATATTCATATCATATGATTCAGGTATAGTACCATGTCCAAACAACTTCGCATTTTTAAGGAGTTCCTTTGTTAATGCTCCAAGGTATCCTTTACCATATGCCTCTATGTATGGATTTATAGCTAATTGTAAACGTTCAACATAATATGCTGTATTAGTAGAAAATGCATACCCAAAGAAAATTGTAGTAGGTATAAAAAATATCATATATCCAATTAGCTTATTGATACCAAACCAATTTCTATTAATTGCAATACTAATTAAGAATAAACCTGAAATAGTTATTAGTAAAACTCCTGAAAATGTAGATACAAAGCTTGCTAAGCATACTAGAGCAAATAAAGCTATCCCTGAAAGTACTATTCCATTATATCCTTTTCCTCTTGCTAGGTATATGATTGCCACAAATGCAAGTGGAAATAATAGCGTTAAATAAGTACAACTAAATGATATAAAACTAGCAATAAAATAAGGCCTACCATTTACTTCTGATGATATAAGAAGGATTCCAATTGAAGCTATGAGAATGGTAAAATATATGGTCTTTGGATATTTACCTATGAATGTAAAGTCTGCAAAATAAACTGCAAGCATTATACCTATTCCAAATATGGTAGATATTAATTGCTTTGGTAATTGCATTGGATAGTCACTATTATTTAATATAAATAGTCGAATAAAAAGACCAATAAATAATAATAACATTGTAAGGAATATCATGGTTTTCTGAGGTTTTGGTCTGTGGGTACGATCTAGTTGTATACCAACTTCTACAGGATCACCCATTTGAATAATAGCCTTATTGGTAGCTGTTGTTTCATCATCACCATCAGATATATATGCATCTCTTTGATCAATAATGTGATTTTCAATTTCTTCTTCAATAAGTGGATGAGCCCTCTTCCACCTAATCTGATTGCATACGGTTACACCATAATCCTTTATTTTATCAAATGGTTCCATAACTAACACCCCCATTCAATACCTTATTCACAGCTTTGGTATATGAATTCCATTCTTCTTGTTTGTCAGAAAGGAGCTTTTTCCCCTTTTTCGTAATATGATAATACTTTCTCACTCTTCCACTGTCAGCATTATCATCATAGGAATTCACCATATCTTCACGTTCTAGCCCATGCAGAATAGGATATAGAGTTCCTGCCTTGAGATTAAATGTTTCATCTGACCTTTTTTTCAGTTCTTCAATCATCTGATACCCATACATATCCCTACTTTCTAGTAACTTCAGTATAAGCATTGTCGTACTGCCAGATAATAGGCTTTTATCAATTGCCATAATAGTCCTCTTTTCTGACGCTTTAGCGTCTTTTTATAACGATAGCAACTTTAAGTGCTAGCACAAGCTATGTGAAAGATTTATCTTTCACATTAAACTCACATATATAGATTATCTATATATAGCATATATCGATAATCTATATATGTCAAGTAAAATATACACAATTTACCTCTTACGGTAAGGAAGCTTTTTCAATGCTTTTACCAATGATTAAAAATGCTGGCTATGAATATGTAAATGTAAGTATTTTAAAGGATAATACAGCATCACGAATTTAAAAAGGGCGCCCCACATTTTTGTGCGACACCCCATTTTACATTGACTTTATTGAATATTATTAATTATTTCTCCAAGTTTTTCTGCTTCCTCATATTTCAACTCGTAAAATATCCCATCATCTTCTTTTATGAACATATTTCCAAAATGATAATATTCTTTTGTAGAACCATCTTTATAATTGAATTTAATTATTATCGTTTGACCAACATATTCATTTGGATTTTCTTTTGTTATAAAAGGATTAATAGAGTTTAAGTATTTAACAATAGTATCTATATCTCCATTATTGTTAAGTATTTTGTTAAAGTCGTCCGATTCTGGTAAACTTGAAATTTCTATATTGTTAATATTTTCTCCTGTAACATTAAAGTTAATATTTTTACTTTTACAACCCATTAAAATTATTATAGGTATTGTGAAAGTTAAGATTATTAATAAAAATTTTTTATTCATTTGGCCACCTCATGTAATTCTCACTTATATTTTAGTATATAGTAATTAGACGAGTAATACCAACGAAAAGCTCCCTAATAATTAAATTTTTACTTTTTTACATTAATTATATAAACTAACTTTCTCTCCTAATATCATTAATTTTTGTATTAAGAAACGGAATTATTTTAATTCTCCCCTTCTTCAATGAACTCCAACAGCTTATTACCTAATAGTTTACCAATTGAATTACGATTGGTTGGATGCTTATCTAAGTAATCCCTGCGTATCTGCTCACCAATACGTTTTACTTCTTCTTTTAGGTCATTGGCTGAAAGTCTTGCTGCACCCTGACCCATAATGATTAATTGTTCTAAAGCATCTGATGTTGCTACAGTAACATGATGATTAGGTGCTATTTTATGAACAGTTTTCTCAATATACGTATCTGCTGTTTCTGCTTCTTTCGTGTATACCACATGAATGTTATGATAATCTATTACTTCACCAAGTCCACCCTTTACTTTATAAGCATCAAAAACCAATATTAAGATGCACTTTTTAAACCCTTGATAATTACATAGAATATCCATTAT
>JAEWHU010000333.1 GCA_023387635.1 Bacillota bacterium | reverse complement strand
TGAAAAAATGCCACAATAAAAATGTATGAACTCCTACATTTTTATTGTAGCATTTATAATCTAATTAATAATTCCTCATATAGACTACGTAATGATTCCCTAGGCTTCACATCCAGTTCCTCTAACAAAATCCTCTCCAAATTATTATATAAAATGGTCATTTCTCGCCTTTTTCTAGTAAAATAATAGGCTCTTAATAATAATTCAACCATATCTTCATCATATGGCTCCACTTTTATGTATTCCTCTAGATATGTTTCTACTTTGCTATAATTTTCTTGGTTAATAAAGTATGAAGCTATCTTTTTCAAGCTACTAAGATATTCTCTGTTAAATCTTTCTTTTTCAGATAATACCCATAAGTAATTTTCTGCTTCAAACAATTCCCCCGAGTATATACCAATGATTTTCTCGTAGTTTGATATGTTCTCCTTTGTTATTATGGGGTTGGTTTCCATGAATTCATTCCATTCCCATATATCACATGTAAAGCTAGACATGTCTATACTATACTTGCCTTTAACGCATGAGATTACATTTTCAACTCCCACATTTTTTAAAGCCGCTTTCATTCTACTAATTGTACTATGTAGGCTATGTTCAGCGTTTTTAATGGATGCCTCTGGGTATAGGATGTCACAAAGTTGCCATTTATCCACTTCTTTGCCCCTTTGTAGAATGAAGTAACCAAATAATTCTTTTGACTTAGAGGTCGCCCATTGAACTTTTTCACCATTTATATTGCCAAAAACTATAAAGTCTCCAAGTGTTTTTATTTTGTTTCTTTCATTTTTCTGTAAAAATCTTTGCTGTTGGTTACTATAATTTCTAAGAAGGCGAGTAACAGTGATATTAATTGCCTCTTCTGTAATTGGCTTTAAGATATAATTAACTGCATTAACATCAAATGCTTTTAAAGCATACTTTTCATATGCCGTTACAAAAACTATTTGAATATTATTATTAAAATGCATGACTTCTGTTGCTAATTCCACTCCCGTCATATAAGGCATTTCAACATCTATAAATATAACATCTGGAACATATTGTTTAATATCATGTAGCGCATCTCTAGGATTTGTATATTCTCCAATAACTTCTAGATGTTCATTCTTTTTAATCATCATTTTCATCAAAACAATGCTCGGTAATTCATCATCTATTATTATAGCTCTCATACTAACCTCCACTATTACATTTTAATCGATATAGTAATTATTGTACCTTGTTCTCTAATACTCTGAATATCCATAGTTGCATCTTTAATCTTACCATTACGTCTTTTAATATTCCAAAGGCCCACACCTTCCGTTTTATAATCCATATTATTTAAAAGCTCTACCTTTTCTTTTGACATTCCAATCCCACTATCCCTAACAACCAGAACTAAACTATCATTTATTAATTCACCTGTAACATAGATATAACCCTTACCTTCTATTTGGTAAAAACCATGCTTTATAGAATTCTCTACCAATGGTTGTAATATAAGTGATGGTATCTCTTTCTCAAGTAACGATGGGTTAATATCATATTCCACCATAAATCTATCACCAAATCTTGCATTCTGTAAATCTACATATGCTTTTACCAGTTCAATCTCCCTACCAATGGAAACAGATACATTCCTATTGTCTATGTCAAATGTAAGCCTTAAATATTTACTAAAATCCGTGAGCAACTTCGCTGCCTTCTCACTATCTGTATAGCAAAACGATATTATGGTGTTAATTGCATTATATATAAAATGAGGCTTAATTTGAGCCTGTAAAAATGCTAGCTCACTTTTTGCTGAATCTTCTATGGATGTTTTAAGGGTAATTAATGTCTTAACCCTTGCACTAAGCTCTTTTTCCATAAAAGGTTTTGATATAAAATCGTTGGCCTGTGCAATTAAACCAAGATTTATATCGTTATTCACACTTACACTTGTAGATAGCAATATTGGTAACTCTATAATTGAATACTTTTCTCTTATTTTTTTGCATGTCGTTATTCCTGAGGTTGCTGGCATCATCACATCTAATATAACTAAATCTACCTGCACCTTTTCGATCAGCTCTAATGCTTCATCTCCTGAATACGCCGATATAATATTGTAGCCATCGCTTGATAAAATGTTGCTTGCAGTTTGTATATTAAACATTTCATCGTCTACAATTAATATTGTTTTTGACAGACTCCTAGCCGATTTATTGTTTAGTAAAGGTAATATATTCTGTGTTGTATCTTTTTCCTTTACATTTCTATCAGCTTGTCCATTATGACTCTCTTCACAACTAGGTAACGTTAACACAAAACGGCTTCCCATCCCTAGTTCCGACCATTCTAGTCTTAATTCTCCCCCCATATGCTCCGCTAACTGACGGGATATGTATAATCCAAGACCAATGCCTTCCGAATGATAAGCAACATAAGGCTTAAAGATATCTTCTTTTAGTTCCTTAGAAATCCCACATCCATTGTCCATGACGGTAATGGATACCAGACCTCCTATTCTTTCTCCTTTGATTGTTATGGTACCCTCTGTCATGCTGTATATGGCATTCGTAATAAGGTTATGAATAATTTGTCTTACCCTTCCCTCATCTGCTAGGACGAATAAAGATTCTGAAACATCATTTATAATATGTATTTTATTGTTCGTTACAAGTTCTTCCATACTTTCTATAGCTAACTCCATGCATATTTGCATATCCACTAGTGTTTTGGATAGTTTAAGCTGATTATTCTGTAATTGGGTAACATCTAAGGTATCGTTCACTATATTAAGTAGCCCACTTGCAATATTTTTAGTCATTTGTGCATTAATAAGGACTTCTTCTTTTACATTTTCATGGCTATCCATTCTATTAATAATGGAACCCGAAAGATTTATGATACTATTTAATGGTGCATTTAGCATGTAGGAGGATTTAATAAAAAATTCATCCTTTATCTTCTCCATCTTAAGCATCTTCTTGTAATTACTCATAAATCGTATGGCTAAAAAGAGCTGGGATAATATAATGAAAAACATGATTGCCACTGTTCCAATTGCTTTACTAGTAACAATACCCCATTTATACAGAATGTAGTTATAATAATTAGTTAATACACAGGATAAACAAAACATATAAAGTATACTATTATATTTAAGATATCCTTTTGGCCTGTATTTATAAAGCAAATGACCAATTTTTAATATTATGTACAAGTATATCATTACAATAGGCACAAATATAAATTGACTAAAGTATATATTTATACTATATGGCGTAAATAATAGAATGGAGGAATAGATAAAAAAACCATTACGGATTATTTTATACTTTCCATCTGATATTATCCTTTTATCTGTAAGATTCGTAAACCCTACAATGGAATATGGAATACATACAATGGATAGGTTCTGCATTTTTATAAAAATTTCAAAAGGAAACCATGGAAATAATTTATATATAAGCATTTGGCCTGAAAACATAAAGAATACACTTAAACTAATGAATTCCATAATGGTAAACCATATATCTTTTTCCTTTGTTCCCTCCTGGTATAAATACACATAATACAATGCAATAAAAAAGCACAATGCAGCTCCACATAATTCCATGGACTTTCCAATGACTTCCTTTTCTTGTAGATCTTGTTGAAGGCCTAATGTCAAATTATATTCATCTAAAGAGAATGGCTCATAAAAATTTGAAACTTGTATTATTATAACCATTTGGTCTGAATCATTAGGAAAGAAAACTTGATATGGGGTACCATTTAATTGGTGTTTTCGGTTTGCTAGACCTATATCTCCACTAAAACCTAGCCTCTCTCCATTAACAAAGAGTTTACTACTCCCATAATTCATTTCATTATTTATTTTTATTCCGTAATATTGATTGTTTTTAAAAATGAACGCGTGCCAAAGTACAGTGCTTCTTTATTTTCACCACTGATGTTAGCATCGTACACTGCACAGTCAGCAACAATTGCATTAGGTAAAATACCTGTTATTGCTGAAGGAATTGAAAATAGTATAACAACAGGAATTAACTGTGCAAATCCTCCAAACGGAAGCTTTCCAATAAAGGATATGTAGATAAAAGATACGATAAGAAAGAAAAATGATACAATCATAAGATTCTTCTTACCATATGTTTTACTTAACTTATTAACTAAAGGATACTGTATAAATGACAATACACCAACCGCTGTAACAATAATTCCCACATCACTTTCTTTTTGAAGAGCAAGCACAGTAATGTAATAGACAAGTGTTGTTTGAAAGAAACCATTTGAAAGCCAATAACCAAACTCACTATATACAAAATATCTGAAATCCACATTTTTATATACTGCTTTTAGTGAGGATTTCATATCAAGACTTGAGGCATTAGCTGTACAATATTTTTTCTCATCAATTGTATACGCAGGAATCAGCATGAGAACAAATGCTAGGATTGCAAGTATAATAAAAGTCAACCTGATTGCTGCCCTCTTTTCCATACCAAACATATGGATGAAGACTTCCCATATATTAGGAGAAATCGTTGCAATAGCAAGACCCAGAAACCAAGTAATTGATATATAAGTTGACAGGTCTATCCTATCTTCTGTGGTCCCACCCAGTTCTCCCATAAGTGCTGTATAGGGT
>JAEWHU010000308.1 GCA_023387635.1 Bacillota bacterium | reverse complement strand
GAGTTATCCTAGTCAAGTGAATGAGTGAATTCTTTTGCGTTTCATACAAATACTGCATCACAGACCCTGCTGCAATAACACCAATGGTATAGTCTTTTAACCCAAGACCTGCAAGGTCACCTACTTTAAAATGCTCTTTTAATGCATTAACACATAATTCATCATCAAAATACCAAGGTTCTAAATCAGATACGGATATAAGTAGACGATTCTTTAAATCTT
The DNA here is from genome assembly GCA_023387635.1 of Bacillota bacterium. Classification (GTDB taxonomy): domain Bacteria; phylum Bacillota; class Clostridia; order Lachnospirales; family Lachnospiraceae; genus Anaerocolumna. Next base: position 13,787 of record JAEWHU010000308.1, on the reverse strand, counting down.
CTATATCCACTCCGCTTACCATGAATGTACTATTACAGATAATCTCAGAAGGAGCAAATTTATTAATTTCATCTATTAATTTTCGATCATTATCAACTTCTGTTACATAAAAATCTCCTGTTGAGATATCTACAGTAGCAATACCGTAGGCATTTACTGTATGTACAATTCCCATTAAGTAATTATTTTTACTTTCATCTAGAGCTTGGGTATTAAGATTGGTACCTGGAGTTACAATTCGTATAACTTCACGGTGTACAATTCCTTTACTAGCTTTTGGGTCTTCTACTTGTTCACAGATTGCTACTTTATAACCTTTACTAATTAATTTATTTAAATAACCTTCACAAGCATGATATGGAATCCCACACATTGGGGCACGTTCTTCTAGTCCACAATTTTTTCCTGTAAGGGTAATCTCTAATTCTTTTGAGCAAGTAAGTGCATCTTCAAAAAACATTTCATAAAAATCACCAAGTCTATAAAATAATATGCAGTCTTTGTATTGATTTTTAATATCCATGTATTGCTGCATCATTGGTGTTAATTCTGCCATATTTACCTCCATTTACATTAGTACAACTTCATCATCTAATAAATTATCTCCATCTGCAGCTGTAGTTGCTAAAACATCACATCTTTCATTACCTGGATGTCCTGCATGTCCTTTTACCCATATGAATTCAACCTTATGCATAGCCTTTGCTTTTAACAATCTTTGCCATAAGTCAACATTCTTAACTGGCTCATTCTTTCCTCTTTTCCAACCTTTTTTTATCCAGCCATCGATCCAATGCTCATTAAATGCTTTAACAAGATATTGGGAATCTGAATACAGACTAACTTCACATGGTTTTGTAAGTGCCTCAAGGCCAATAATAGCCGCCATTAACTCCATTCGATTATTGGTAGTTTTCTTATATCCGCCGGAGTATTCTCTTATATGCTCTTTTCCTGTGGAATCTGTAAAGGATAAAACTGTTCCATATCCTCCTGGTCCATCTGGGTTTCCTCTTGCTGAACCATCTGTATAAATAATTACTCTCATAATTTACACCCATTGCATATCGCAGACTTTTCTGCGATACTGCCACAAATAATAAGGTGTGAAAGAATCACATCGTGGCAACCTTTCTAAATATATTTTCTTTCACACTTTGCCCTACAAGTTTAATAATGTAAAACCTTTTCCACATTTATATAACTATACGAAATATAGAGTCTGTCATACCAATTACGACAGACTCTTATATACAATTTTCTTATCTTATCAGCAATAATTATAACATAATTGAGCTTAATTGCAACGAAAAATGTTACTTCCACTTTTATCCATAACCAATACCCATTTTATTGTTTAAATAGTGCAGTTTACTTATTATTATTCATGTTTGCATTTTAATTCATTTTTAGCGTAATAAAGAGTTGATATCTTACCTATTATTTGTGTTGTAGGATCAATAGGTGGAACAATCGTTTCTGTAATATCATCAGGTACGCCCTTAAGACGATAAAATCCTGATTTTGCTAGTTCAACTGCATCCGTATCTTCTTTTATTAATCCTAATTCTTTCATATCCAATATATTTCTAGTTAATGCAGTTTCTACCCCACTAACCGATGGTAAATATTTAAAACTTTTAATTACTTGCCTATCTATTTCAAGGTCTCCTACTAACCACTCATTGTCTAATTGAATTTGAGCAGCTATATCAACATTTTGTTCCACCCATGCAGAAGCTTTTTGGATTGCATTTACTACTTTACTAAGCTTAACAGGATATTTCTCTATTGTTTTGTTACTTACCCATAAGGAACAGCAATATTCGTCTTTTAGTAAATCAGAGGTGGAGGAGTTGAATATCGAAATTGCAGCACCTTCATTGGTCAATATAGTAGCTTTTGGATCCCCTATGGCAATTGCATCTACTGCACCATTTTTAAGTGCTAATGGGAGATCATCCACTGGGAATACAATAAATTCTACTTCCATATTTTCTGCAGTTGTTCCAATACCAGCATCTGCTAATGCACGTTGGGCCACAATATGGGGTGAAGATGCTAATTGTTGAACTCCAATCTTTTTGCCTTTTAACCCAGATACATCTGTAATTCCAGATTCTTTACTTGCTAGTATTTGAATACAACCTGTATGAATACCAAGTACTGTTTTCGCTTCTAACCCATTATCAAGGGGAGCTAACATTGCTGCAATTAATCCAAAAGTTACATCTGCCTTTCCTGTCGTTAGCATTTCAACACCTGTGGTACTAGAAGTAACGTATTCATAATCCACACCTTCAACTAATCCTTCTGCCTCAAAAAATTGTAATTGTTTTGCTATATGAAGAGGAATACCGCATAATCCTGCACTATACATGACCTTAATTAATCCCTCTTCTAGTTTTACTTCTTCATTATCTTTTCTTTGGCATCCAACCATAGTAATAGTTAATAAACCAACCATGATAAGTAACCATATTTTTTTCTTATGTAAAGCTCTTATATTTTTACTCATCTAAATTCCTCTCTGCGATACACGCCTCTTATAAATAAAATTCAGGTAATATTTCTTTTCCAGTAAAGTTTAATATCTGTAATATTTTAGAGCGTAATCTTAAAAAATCTGCACTATCTCTCTTCCTTCCATAATTTTCGCTTCGGCCAATGGATACTTCAATAATTTCCTCAATTTTAGCAGGTCTTGGTGTCATAACAAATATTCGATCACTTAGATAAATAGCTTCATCTACATCATGAGTAACCATTATCATTGTGGTTCCCCTCTCCTTCCAAAGGCGAAGTATTTCATCTTGCATATTCATTCTTGTAAAAGCATCCAATGCTCCTAACGGTTCATCAAGTAAGAGAACTTTTGGATTATTAATTAATGCTCTAGCAAGACTAGCTCGTTGCGCCATACCCCCTGAAAGCTGATGAGGATATGAGTTTTCAAAACCTCCAAGTCCTACAAGTTGAATGAATTCTAACACATCTTTTTTTCTTTGCTTGTACTTATGTCTTATCTTTAATCCATAAGCTATATTGTTATATATAGTTAACCATGGAAATAAAGTAGGATCCTGAAATACAAAACCTCTTTCATATCCTGGTATTTCTATTTCTTCCTCATCTAAAGTTATATTTCCTAAAGTAGGTTTTGTAAGTCCTGCGATTAACCTTAAAAATGTAGATTTTCCACATCCAGATGGACCAATTAAGCATATAAACTCACCCGCTTTGATAGATATATTTACATTATTTAATACTTCCACCACAACTCCATCTGGCTGAATAAATTCTTTTCTTAAATTTGTTGCTACGATATTGCCATATTCTTTTTGTTCAATTTTATCTACCACTGAATAACTCCCTTCTGCCATCCAAGTAATTTGTTCCGAATTTTAAATTGAAGGGTAATAAATAAGTAGCAAAATATTGCTATTAATATTAATCCTGCATATACATTAGCATAGGACATCATTTCTTTTTGCCAATTAATATACCAACCTATTCCTGACTTACAACCAAGCATTTCCGCAGCCATTAAGGCTACAAAAGAACTACAAGTAGCATTAAAAAAGCCAAGAAACATAGAGGGTAAAGCATCTGGTATAGCAATTCGAAACAAATTTTGATTATTACTTGCACCTAATGTTTTAGAAACTTCAAAATACGATTTTTTCACTCCTTGAATTCCTGAACTTGTAAGTATGGTTATCTGAAACCATACGCCAAAAGCAATTAAAAAAGCAGCCGCATACCTGGCACTAGGAAATGCAATTAAGGCTAATGGTATCCATGTTGAAGATGGAATTGGACCTAAGAAGCGAATAATTGGATAAACCCAATAATTCCACTTTCTACTCCAACCAATTAGTATTCCAGTAATAATACCTAATATAATTCCTACAACCAACCCTTCCATTAGTAAAGTAAAAGAACTGCCAAGACAAGTTAATAGGAATTTATAATCAGATATATAAACTTGAAAAATACGATTCAAACTTGGAAAATACATTTGGGGAAGTAATAATAATTTAACAGTAGAGATGTTTACTACATTAAGAAATAAAATTGCCCCACCTACAAACCAACTTTTATATTGGTATTTTTGCCTATATTTTTTATTGAAAATGGCTACAACAATTAATATTAATGTTATTATTATACATACTATTAATACATTTCTAAAATTAGTTAGCTCTCTATGCTTAGCATTCTTATGATTTGGCACTAAAATATCTGTTAATAAAGTAACAATTAAAGCCATTGTTGGTATACATATTTTAATATAGGATTTCGTATTATCACTTATTATTTTATATTTTTTCTTTGTTTTCTTTTTATTTTCCTTTCCAGGTAATGTGTTAATATTCCAATCTGTCACGTTTCTACTCCTTTCATATTAGTACCAACCTATTCTTAAAACAAATCATTTTCTTTTATATTAAGAGCAGGATCTGTTTCGTACCAAGCTTTACTAAGTGGTAATTCTACATTCAATGAAATATTTTTTACGAAATTAGTATTCTTAATTATTTTTGTAGCTTTTCTGGCAAGTTCATATGCACCAGAATAGCCCATGTAATTAAATGTTTGACCAAATAAAGGTAGATTGGGTATACCTAGTTTTGTTACCCATCCATTTGCACCAACATGACCAACATATATATCAGGCTTTAATCTCTTTAATAAATTTAGCTCTTCTGCTGGTTGACCTGCTGCGACTTCAATTACTATATTATCTTCTTTCACATCCTCTAACAAATCAGTAGCAAATCTATCTACATTGTGTGATTTTACACCTAATAATGTCATTCCTAAGCTTTGAAAGAATTCACCTGTAGTAAGGATTCTTGTTTCGCCACCACCAACAAATATACTTTTCCCTTTTAGAACTTGTTTAAATGGTATTAAAGCTTTTAGAAGTGCCTTATTTTCAATCTCAATTAATTGTTCTACTTCTTGTTCAAGTTTAAAATGTTTTGCAATTTCTCTTAACCATTTATTTGTATTCTTTATACCAATAGGTAAAGTATCTATCACGTATTCTGTACCAAACCGTTCTTTTAGATGTCCCAATAAGTAATCATCATGTGTAGCACATATACTAACATTTAAGGCAGCTTCACCTATATGAGCAATATCATCTAATGTGGAATGAAGGGGTAATACTTTTGGAATTAATCCAAGAGCCCCAACTAATCTTGCAAGTTCAACTTCATCTCCATTGCTATTAGAGCCAACGTTAAATATATTTACTGTTTTGCTAATGGATATTTGTCTATTTCTTTCTTCATTTTCATCTATAATTATGTCTTCATTTATTTTTCTTGGTATCAGATGCCTTAAAACACCATGATAAGCAGAGTCATATCCTGAAGCGACATATTTACTTTTAAACCCTTCACAATGAACTGGAACTATTTTAGCCGTTACCCTATCACTAAGTTCGGTTACTAAGGAATCTATATCATCACCAATAATTCCAGGAACACAACCATTGGCAATAATAATTGCCTCAGGATGAAACTCCTCCCAAGCATATAGAATGGTTCTTCTTAATTTATCTATACCACCACTAACTACATCTATTTCATCAAGATTGGTATGAAGCCATATAAATTCTTCCTCTGGCTTTCCCTTGGATGCTCTCATCGTCTTTCTTAATCCACCTGTTCCTACAAAACTAGAACAGCATCCTAGAGGTGAATGAATTATCATTACTACATTTGTTAAACTACTAACAATGCCTACCGCAAGAATTAGTTGACATCCTCCGCTTTGTGAAAATTTTCTATTTTGTAAGTTTGCACATCCAGTTTTAATTCCATGAATTAATCCATGACAAGATCCGCAGAACGCATTGCATGAACCAATCCTTTCCTCTCTTGTTGGAGGTGCATCACTAGATAGATAATCATAAGTCAAATTCTTTGTTAAATTAGCCATTATTGCTCCTTTCTCACTACCTTGGTGCCACAATTACAGATATCAAATCTTCTATTAAGGTAATTCCACCTTTAAAACCAACATATCCTTTGCTTAGCACTACTCTATTACTTACTGGAAATGCTACGGATAAAAATCCTGCATTTAATTTTTCTGCTAATCCTCTTTCTATTCCACTTCCAATCACAAATGCTGGTTCAAGAGAATTATAATATTTTTCATTATGATTAACTTCCCATGTATTTCTAATTTCTTTTATGACCAAAGAAGCATTCTGAATATAACGTACGATTGGTTTCGTTTCTGATGTTAAATTATCAAAGAGTTTGGTATATTCCTCTTGCAGTGACAAATCTTCCAAATCATGAATTGAAGTAAAATGTGGTATCCAGCCTAAATCATTGGCTAAAAATCTGATAATAGAAAAAGCATAATAATTATCTGCTATTACAATACCATATCTCCCAAAATCAATATCTGCATAGATGTCAACTAATCGTTCTAAATAAGAGTAATAAACCTTATTCTCACTATGAATTACACTTTCAATTAATACAGGATCAACACCGAAATATTTACCAATGAGTCTTAAAAAATCTTTGGTACCTGATGGTCCAATGGGTAGTTCTGTAATAATATAAGGAATGTCATGTATCTTCTCGAACTCCATTGCTGCTTCTATTCCTGCTGTTTTTGAAAATACAACATTTAATGTGGCACTACCATATTTTTTAATATCTTTTATCTCCTCACCAGTGCCAAAGAATGTATTTGCTTTTACCCCTATGGATTGAAGTAACCGCTTAATCTCTTCTAGATTACCTCTATAAAATACATCATGACCAGGTACAACACCTAAAACATTTATAGTAAGGTCCTCTTTTATTTCTTCTTTTTTAATTACATTTTGAATCATTGCTTTTAAAACTGCATCATAGCCTTTGTATGTATTCCCAAGAAATCCAGGTGTACTTGCACCAATTACATTGTGTTCTTTATAACGACTGGCAATTCCTACTGCATCATCTCCAATGATTTCAACTTGACATCCAGTTACAACTACATATAAATCTGCATCTAGTATCTGAATGGTTTGCTCAATTTGCTCCTCTAATCTTTCTTCACCACCAAATACAATATTTTTTTCTGAAATATTTGACGTAGGTATCATAGTTCCACCACAATATCCAGTTCCACGGTAACCAGATGCTAAATTATAGGTATTTGATAGTGCTGCCGCACAACCACCTGCAGCGTGAACAATTGGTACAACTTTGTGTAAACCAGCTATGGTTGTTAATGCTCCGCCAAGAGCACAAGAAAATTTTCCACGTTCCAAAAAATCTGACAAAATAACTCCTCCTTTAAAATGATTCTATTGATAAATAATATAAAAATAATACCTTATATACCCGCACTATTCCCTCCTACAACCATACCCTTTTCTAATTCTAATAACTTATTTCCCCATTCTGATGCCCATTTTCTCAAGTCAGATACTTCCATCGGAGCAGGTATGGTAGACTTTTCATGACTAGCAATTCGATTGGCTAATTGTAGATAGATTCCTGCTTGCTTTGAGTTTGACGCAGCTTCAATTGTGGTTTTACCTTGCAATTCACTTTGTGTAACTGTTACGGAACGTGGTATATACTCCATAATTTGAGTGCTAGTTTTAAGAGCAAAATCATCAATAATATCTTTCGAGTAGGGTTGATTTATTGAATTAGCAATAACACCTCCAAGAAGTGCTCCTCCTGAATTAGAATATTTTAAGATTCCCTTAAATAAATTATTGGAAGCATAAACGCTCATAAAATCAGAAGATGAAACAGTAAAAACATGTTCTGCAATACCTTCTCTTATTGGGACAGCAAAACCGCCACATACAACATCACCCAATACATCATAAATTACATAATCCAAATCTAATTCTTCAAAAATATGCTGTTGTTTAAATAATTGTACAGCAGTTATAATTCCTCTACCTGCACAGCCAACACCTGGTGAAGGACCACCTGCTTCTACACAATAAATACCATTAAAACCTTCAAAAATCACATCATTTGCTTTCACTGTTGATTTTTCTCTTAAAGTATCTAACACCGTTGGTATGTATTCTCCATTACGTAAGGTATTGGTGGAATCGCTTTTTGGATCACAACCAAATTGCATAACGCGAAAGCCTAATTTTGATAGTGCAGCACTTAAGTTGGAGGTTGTTGTAGATTTTCCAATTCCACCTTTCCCATAGATTGCTATTTGTTTTAATTTTTTACTCATATATTACCTCATTTCTACGTTGCTTTTTGAATTGTTCTCTAATATTGTCTAATGCATTATTTACGTAACCTCTATATTCATATACATGAATCCCATATTCTTTAACAATAAGAAGTGCACCTAAACCAATTTGACTTATCACAATAACAGAACAATCTTTTAATGTTTCTACTACCTCTAAGATACCTTCACTTTTATGTTCATATCCAATACAAGGAGGTGTAACCAACCTCTTACCAATCACTTTATAACCAACCTCCTGTAATTCCACTACTGTATATTCCATGCAACGACCAAAATGCTCTGTAATTAACCAACCATCTTTTGTAGCAATAGCAATTCTCCTATTCATTACACACCTCCAATTTAACCATGAGAGAAAGTTTCCACTATATTAAGTCTCTCCCCATATATTTGTGAACTTATATCCATTCCACCAAGTAGACCAATCGCATCGGCACGACATCTCATACAATGGCGAAATACATCTACATATTCCCCTGCTATTCTTCTTGCACCATCAATATCTATACAAGTTGGCTCTGTACAATGGGATAGCTTATACTGTGGTATTAGTGGAATAATATTGTATATTGCTACTCCTAGTTTTCCCACTGTTTTAGCAATATCTTCTATATGTTCTCCATTGATTTCTTTTATAAAAACTGTATTTACTTTAATGGTTACACCAGCTCTAGCCATCTTTTCAATTCCTGCTATTTGGTTTTCAATAAGAATATCAGCAGCACTTTCTCCTTCGTATACCTTTTCCTTATATATAATTTTAGATACAATATGAGATACAATTTTTCTATCCACGCCATTGACAGTTACTGTTAAAGTATCTATCCCAAGTTCTATTAACTCATCCGCTCTATCATTTAACAATAAACCATTGGTACTCATACATTTTAATAAATTAGGATGTTTCTCCTTAATTATTGAAAATGTTTGTAACGCTTTATCTGAAGCAAGTGTATCCCCTGGACCCGCTATTCCAACTACAGTTATATCTGGACATAAATGAATTGATTTATCAACTACTTCTAATGCTTCTAAAGGTGTTAGTATACTTCTTGTAACTCCTGGCCTATTCTCCCTATCATCTATCTTTCTATTACAAAAATTACATTGAATATTACAATTAGGGCATACTGGCAAATGTATTCTACCTTTATTTTTAGCATTTCCAAAGCATGGATGAAGTGCTTTTACTTCATTAACATTACTCACTATATACCTCCTTCCTAAAAATGAATGAATAACTTAACCAAAAAAAGAGGCTTTAAAACGCATATAACGTTCTAAAACCTCTATTTTTTATAGTCAGTTTTCTATACTTCATATATATTATAAAAAATTATCCACCTTAATTGTTATGTTTTTACTTAAGTGATAATGTTTTTTACTTAATCCTTAGTTTTTCATTCTTTTCAATTTGCACAATACAACCATCTTGAATTACAATTGATATAGAGCCATATTTTACCGATTCAATTAGCTCTATTATCTTTTTAATATCCTTTTCCTTTACAACGCTTTTCTTACCTTCTCTTCCCCTAATCTCCTCCATATTCTCACCTCAAACCATATCATACTATACAAGTATGAATACTATGTATTTACTTGTAGTTAGTATAGAGTAGAAATTTTCATTTGTCAAGTATAATAAATAAATTTTTCACAATAATTTACAACATAATATTTCATGATATTTCAAACTTTTTCTCTTAATATAAAAATACACTTGCTTATTAGCATAAAAGATTATATAATATATAAAAATATAAATAACATTAGCGTTGATAAAAGCTACGATTTAAAATTTGTCTTCAGAGAGCCGATGGTTGGTGTGAATCGGTGATAAATTAAATCTTTCCACTTTTGGAGCTATCAGTGATGAACTGAAGGTTGGTAACCTTTATATTACTATTGAGTGGTTATATCATTAGATATAGCAATTTGGGTGGCAACACGGATTCCTTTCGTCCCATAGTTTTTTGGGGGAGAAGGGATTTTTTTATGTAAAAATTTAGTCAAAAATTTCTACTCCCATTAACACACTTCAAAGAATTTTATAGATTGAAATATCTAAATTTTTTGTATTATTATATCAAATTAAATTAATTAAGAGACCATCAAGTATGTGTCAGCGCTGCGTCCACATACTTGATATGCACAAAAGCAGCGCAGAAAAGAGGAAAATTATGTTAGATTTAAAATTTGTTAGAGAAAATCCTGAAATCGTAAAAGAAAACATTAGAAATAAGTTTCAAGATCACAAATTACCATTAGTTGATGAAGTAATTGAACTTGATAAAGAAAGTCGATTAGCAAAAGGTGAAGCTGATACCCTAAGAGCAAACAGAAATGCTCTATCCAAACAAATTGGCGCTTTAATGGGCCAAGGCAAAAAAGAAGAAGCAGAAGAAATTAAACGTCAAGTTACAAAGAATTCCGAACGTTTGGTAGAATTAGAAACAAGAGAAAAAGAACTAGAAGAACGCATTACAAAAATCATGATGACACTTCCTAATATCATTGATAAAAGTGTTCCAATAGGTAAAGATGATAGTGAGAATGTTGAAGTTAAACGTTATGGTGAACCTGTTGTTCCAGATTTTGAAGTGCCATACCATACAGAAATCATGGAAAAATTCGCAGGCATTGACTTAGACAGTGCAAGAAAAGTAGCTGGTAACGGATTCTACTACTTAATGGGTGATATAGCTAGACTTCATTCTGCAGTTATCTCCTATGCAAGAGATTTTATGATTGAACGTGGATTTACTTATTGTATCCCACCATATATGATTCGTAGCGACGTTGTTACTGGTGTAATGAGCTTTGCTGAAATGGAAGCTATGATGTACAAAATTGAAGGTGAAGATTTATACCTAATTGGTACAAGTGAACATTCCATGATAGGTAAATTTATTGATACTATACTACCTGATACTTCTCTTCCACAAGCACTAACAAGCTACTCTCCTTGTTTTAGAAAAGAAAAAGGTGCACATGGTATTGAAGAACGTGGTGTATACCGTATTCACCAATTTGAAAAACAAGAAATGATTGTTGTATGTGATCCTGAAGACAGTATGGCATGGTTTGATAAATTATGGCAAAACACTGTTGACTTATTCCGTACTCTTGACATTCCAGTAAGAACACTTGAATGTTGTTCAGGTGACTTAGCAGATCTTAAAGTTAAATCTATTGACGTAGAAGCATGGTCCCCAAGACAACAAAAATACTTTGAAGTTGGTAGCTGTTCTAATCTAGGCGATGCTCAAGCAAGAAGATTAAAAATCCGTGTAGTTGGTGAAAAAGGTAAGTACTTTGCTCATACATTGAACAATACGGTAGTTGCTCCTCCAAGAATGTTAATTGCATTCCTTGAGAACAACTTAAACGAAGATGGAACCGTTAATATTCCAGAAGCACTAAGACCATACATGGGTGGAAAATCTAAGATCCAATAATCACGTAGTAATAAATTATTTAACAAAGACTCAATTGCAATTAATAATTAAGTATTAGATATTAAAAAATTTCTACAAAAACAAGGAATTAGAGCCATAAAAAATGAGGATAACCAATAATCAGTTATCCTCATTTTTATTATAATAATAGTTGTTGTTAATACATAATTACTATAATCATTCGTGCATCTAATATAATTATTCCAATGTAATTATTCCATTACATTACACTCCACATTCCATTTTTTAAAAACTCATTAGCATTCTTTGTAGCGTTTTCAATAATCTCTTCATCATAACCCATTATACCTAATAATTTTATAGCATTTCTTGATATTGCTCTTCCCTCATAGATTTGATAATCGAATATAATATTATTGTCTTTAATCTGCTCTTGAAAATGATAATTACGATAATACTTCTCTAAAATATGAGTTAATTCAATATCATGAGTTGCTGCAAAACATATAGTATTTTGTTTTGCAAAACTATATAATATCTGTGATGATGCTGCAATTCGCTCAAGAGTGTTGGTTCCTCTTAAGACCTCATCTACAAAACATAAGGTAGGAATATTATCTATTTTATCAATGATTCTCTTTAATGATTTGATTTCTACAATATAATAACTTTCTTTACTAAATATATTATCTTTTAAAGCCATGGAGGACATTACTTTGAAATAGTTTGCCTCATACGACTTACTAAGAGATGTGAATATAGTTTGAGATAATATAGCATTTATAGCAACTGATTTTAAAAATGTCGACTTACCAGATGCATTGGAACCAGTGATTAACACAGGGCTATTTACATCAATAGAATTACAAACTGGTTCTTCAATGAGTGGATGATATAAATTATCTACCTTTAATGAATACTCTTTTTCACTCTTTAATTTTGGAATTGAATAACTTCCTATCATAGTGCGAAAAGATGCTACTGCTACCATACTATCTAGCGTTCCTATAATTTCAAACATTTCATTTAAAGTATCTTTATTTTTATTAAAACAATCTAACATGCTATTAAACTTAATTAAATCAACATGAAATAACATTCTAATATAATCTAAAATTATATCTGCCATATCACCGGACGCATTCTTACTAGTAACCAATTGGGATCCTCTCTTAAAATCCGTAAACTTTTTACGACTAGAGTCTAACCTATTGATATATTCATTAAGTTCATCGATTTTTATTTTATTAAGCCTATCAACACATGCTAACATACGAACGATATAGGCACATGCAGTGATATATGAGTCAATTTCACCTTTTCGTGAATAATATTTAACAACATTAAAGCATACCATAAATATTGTTAGCAATCCACCAATAGCTGGATTAAAAGGAATTATTGCCATAGATACTATTAATCCCATTGCCATACCAATATGTTTAAGAGATGAATCTCTTCTAACATTGGAAAAATGATTCATATATTCATAAATTGATATATTCGTTACTTTTCCTAATCCTTTTAATACGATTTGTAATTCTAACGCTTTTTCTGGATTTTTCTCAAAAAAACTAATTAATTCATTTCTCTTTATTAATTTACTATCATCATATTGTAATTTACGTAATATAGAGTATAAGTATTCTTCACCTATGGAACAGCATGTATTATTCATAATCATATATATCTCTTCCATATCTAGGTCATTCCATGTAATATCATCTACATCAAGATTCTCATTTTTAATTGAATTATAATAAGTAGCAATAGAGTTTAAATGTTCATCTGAATATTCACTGCTTGAAGGTTTCCCCCAGCCCGCTTTTAGATTTTGTATAAGTAATCTTTTGTTTTTTCTTCTATCGTAGATACCTTTTATAAAAAGTACAACGATAATAGTTATCATAAAATAAAATAATTCCATCTTTACCTCTCACATTTTTCATATTTTCATTTGATTTTATCCAATTAATGGTTTAGTTCATTATAAGTATAATCACTTTTAATGTCAATTAAATATATAAACTTTAAGTCTAATTTATTAGCAATCGTCTATTATCTATACCTGCATTGTGCAAGCATATTTATACTGGATTGATC
>JAEWHU010000296.1 GCA_023387635.1 Bacillota bacterium | reverse complement strand
AGGAACTATAGCCCAAAAAAGGGGAGATAGCGTAATTCGCTCTAATGGTGGAAGCATTTTGAGTCTGTTAGTAAGTTGTTAATTGATTATGCTCTGAGTCATTTGGATATGAATAAGCGAATAACTGTAAATGTAATTAAGAGTGATGCGGAGATACTATGTATGGAACGTAAAGTATTTTCTAATTATGGATTTATATATAGCAATTCTGAATTAGAAAATGGTGTTCCTGTTGATATGTTTTTCAGACTATGAATATAAGCTGATAAATCCAACTATAAAATCGATTTCTACGCAGTCTTTATAAATAGCGTATATGAGTATTGATTCGCTGTAGTACTAGATAGTGACAAAATGATTTTTCAAGATATATTAAAAATTTAGAGTTAATGAGGATTTTATATGAGTAGACTTTATTATTTTGCCAGTGATAATATTCTGGAAGAACAACCCAACCCTTATGTGAAACTGTTATCTGTAAATCAAACTTTGGAAATGGGAGTAGATGTCAATGTAGATATGTTTGGAGAAGATTTTGATAAGGATAAACCGAATGTCATTCTGTTTTGTGAGGATGAGACTCAAATAGAATACCCAAACATTTTTTCAATCAATAAAAACGATTTTTACGATGATATTGGAACTACGAAACAATATTGCACTGCGTTGGAATGGAATTACTCAGATGCTACGGTAGATGTCATACTCAAATACATTCAAAACCATATGAAAGTATCACCAGAACTAGAACTATGGAGCGTATGGTTAGGTTATGCAGATATCACTTCTATGAAGAATATTAAGTGCAAAGCAAACAATCTGACTGCTGATAAGTTAAAAGAGATTTTTACTAGTGAATTAGATTTTTATTGCTTGACCGTAGTAGGATGAATTTATATTCTTAGGCTGAACTTAATTCCAATTCGTATAATGCGTCTTTTTTTCATATATTAGATTATACTTCATACAAGGAGGAGTTTGATAATGGAAAAGGTAATATGGGTTAGAAGTAATGGGAAAATGCTAGGTGCAAAAGAAAATGACGGCTTGGACATAGTAAACAAGTATTTAGAAGAAGGTTGGAAAGTTAAACACATAACTGCATGTACTGTTGGAGATAGCATAAGTTCAGGGCAGGCATATATTGTTATTGAAAAAAATATTGTCTAGTATAATTTTCAATAATTCATGTCGCTTTCTTTATAAATAGTGTAACAATTGTATCATATGACGTAACAACAAATGGTTTTCAAATTTAAAAAGAGGTGCATTAATGGAGAGGGTTAAATTTGCATTATTTACTGATTTACATTATGATCATATTCATGATGGGCATCAAAGACTTGAAAATTTCATAACTAACGTAAGAAAAATAGATATTGATTTTGTTATTCAACTTGGAGATTTTTGTGTGCCAAAAGACGAAAACAGATTTTTACTAGATTTGCTCGATAGCATAGGAATACCTCATTACCATGTAATTGGTAATCATGATTCTGATTTATACTCTAGAGAAAAAGTCATTAAGTTTTTAAAAATGGATAATAGTTACTATTCATTTAAAATGCAAAAGATTAAATTTATTGTATTAGATACCTGTTTTATAGAAACGGATTATGGATACGAACCGTATTGTAAGAAAAACTATGATAAAACAAAAGATGTGTATCCAGTCCTTCCAGATTACGAATTTAGATGGTTGGAAGAGCAATTGACCGGTGATAGTGAATATTATATTATTTTTTCGCATCATAGTTTTGAAAATGAATTTGCTAAAAGAGGGGTATATAACAGGTCTGAAATCAGAGATTTAATTAACAGGATAAATGATACAGGGAAAAAAGTTCTTTTATGTGTGAATGGACATGACCATGGAGATTCTCTTGAAAAAATAGGACAAACATATTACCTTGGTCTTAATTCAATGTCATATATTTGGTTTGGTCCTCAATATGAGCATTTCTGCTACTCAAATGAAATTCATGAACAATATCCTTTTTTAAAAGACTTGGTATTATATAAAGATGGTTTATATGCTATTGTTACAATTACTGAAGATGGTTGTATTGACATAGAAGGTATAAGAGGACATTACCAAAATATCACACCAAAAGAATTGGGGGTTGGAGATATGTGGAATGGTCGTTCTATACTGCCTATAGTATCATCATTAAAGGTAGAATAATGATAAATAGATTTGAAGGATGGGGATAAATTTATGGATAAAAATAAACTGTTAAATATTAATGGAACATCTAGCTCAGGAAAAACGTCTATTGCAAATAAATATTTAGAAATTGCTCCAGAAGTATATTATCATGTTAGTTTAGATATGATTGCATCGATGATTAATGAAAAACATATTGACGCCAATATTGATGAAATAGCAAGTATTACACATGAAACTGTAAAACTAATTTTAAAACATGGCTCTAATGTCGTTTTAGATACAGTATTTGAAGATAATTATAGCCACTGGGTGAAGGAATGCCTAGAGATGTTTCAAGATTATGATGTGCGGCTAATTAAGATTAGTTGTGGCATAAACGAGCTAAAAAGAAGGGAACTCAGTCGAAATGATAGGGAAATTGGTTTGGCAGACTATGGTAGGTATTTAGTCCGTTGATACGTTTGCTTTCGTTATAAAATGCGAAGCAGAAAAATTATATTTATAACATTGCAATTTATTAAAGGATGGTGGGTTATGAAAATAAAGAGTACTTTATTAATTGGTATTTTAATGATTTGTGTAGTATTTACATCTTGCCAAAAGACTATGAAACCAGATACACCACAAAACACAGCGTGGCTAATGAAACTAGCAATAGACAATGGTGACTATGAAAGATTTAATAATTTATTTAATGAAGGAAGTGAAAATATAACATCGAGAGATTCATTTGATGACATGAAAAATATAACTACTGCTGTAACAGGATATACAC
>JAEWHU010000278.1 GCA_023387635.1 Bacillota bacterium | reverse complement strand
CTTTAGGGCTAGCCTGAGAAAGCAAAGCAATTGGCAAACCCCTCAGGCGCCTCCGGGCGCAAGCTGGAAAAAGCCCCTTATAGGGGCAGAGCAAGCCACCAGCTAAGCTGGTGGTCTTGACTTTACTTATAAAGGCCTTAAGTGGCTTTTTTTAATTTGTAAAAGCAATAATTCATACCACTACATATAAAATCTGCTAGAACCATAACAATGTTTAGCCTTGTTGTTTGTAATAACATATGGTCTAGCATACAAGAATTATTAACAATACCTGTAATTGAAATATCACCAACAGGAGGTAATGCTTTATCTACACCAGCGCCTGGTAACAAGGGACCTTCACCTAAGGTTATATATCCAATGTGTTTTGTTGTTCCTAAAGAAGCATCAATCGCAATAATGAAAGCATTGTTATACTTTCGTTTTATTTGACTAATAGTTTCATCTAAATTTTTCGCATGTATAGGTTGTTCCAAAGTGCCGTATAAAACTATATTTTTTTGATGAAGTTTTGATAATTTATATCCCACAATAGGTCCAAGGCAATCACCGGTTGCTCTATCGGAACCAATACATAGCAAAATAATCTGTCTATTATTATATAACCCTTTTTGCATCATCTCATATAGGGTTCTACTAAAGTCATACACAGAATAGCGATCATTTGTATTGAAGTAATATAGTTTCTTATCGACTTTTAACTCCTTATTCATTAAAACCTCCCAATATTCATAACTAATTAACCATATTCTGTAATAGTAAAAGTATTACCGTTAAATGAAAGAATAGTCATTAATAAGCATGGAAGTAACAGACATTTTTCTAGTACATAATGTTTATTTCTGCAAATCATGGGCCTTTAAGGGAGCAACTTAAGAAAAAATGGTGAAAAATAGTGTGTAAAAAGGAATTTTGTATTTAGAATTATAGAATTAAAAATTATATTTTGACATAAATATTTAGTACAACATGATACCATATTTAATAAAATATATAAAATCTAATTTAAACTAGGAGGGAGGAAATAGAATGGAGAACCAGGAGAAGAGGTCGAATACTAATTACGATGGTGAAATTCAAAATATAAAGATGCCAAAGAATTTAAGACAAATAGGGAATACAAGTACAAGTAGTAAAGTTGTTTATGTGGAAGACTATGTAATGTCATTTACAAAACAACTTGCAGAAAAAGAAACCAGTGGATGTACCATTGCTATATTACTTGGCTATTATATACGTACCGAAACAAAGAAGAATATATTTGTAAAAGGTGCTATTGAAATGGAAAAATTCGATTCTAGTAATGGCATCGTATTATCTGATGAAGGATGGACAAGTGTATATGAAAATATAAAAAAGTATTTTCTAGATGTTGAGATTGTAGGATGGGCATTAATTGGAACAGAATTTTTTCTTGAAGGTCATGATAATCTAAGAAAAATACATACTGAGAATTTTAGTGGTACCGATAAAATATTAATGAAAGTTAATACGTTAGAAAAAGAGGAAAATTTCTATCGATTTGATCAAACTTCATTCTCAAAACAAGATGGATACTACATTTATTATGAGAGAAATGAAGAAATGCAGAATTATATGGTTGATGTCAGAAATCATGTAAGTGAAGAAACTAATTATCAAGATACTACTATATCAAGAATGCGAGAATTAATTACTGATAAAAAGCTAAGTAAACCAAAATTGAAAAAAGTGAATGAAAATGTTATAAGTAATGTAGAACAAAAACCCTTTCTAGAAAGATTTAGTTCTAAAGAAAAGAACGAGAATAAAGAAGGAAAAGATGTTACAAGGTTATTGTATGTAGCTAGTACTTTAATGTTATTAGTAATATTAATTATTGGAGGTACTTTACTAGAGTATAATAAACAAATGAACAGTCTTGAAAAATCGTTAGGTTTAATTACAGCTACATTGAATAACAAAGAACAGATGGTAGATAATGATTCACCTAATGAAGTAGATAATAAAGATGATAAAAGAACAGCAGATGATACGAAAGTAGCAGATGATACAGAGAAATCGGACATTGATGTTGTAAAAGATGATGCTAATAAAGAAGATTCTACAATCGGGGAAGATGGTATGGAAGTTGAAACAATCTCAAGCGGTATTGTAGTTGATAATAACGAAGAAGCAAAAGGTGGAGCACTTATAGATAATGTGGTAGACGATATTATAAAAGATAATGTCACCAATGAAGCAGTGGATAAAGAAGAACCGAAAGAAGTGAAAGAAGCGAAAGAACCGAAAGAACCTAAAGCACCGGAGAAAGTTGTAAAAGAGGACACAAAAGTAACACCAGAAATAAAATATTATACAGTAAAAGATGGTGAATCTCTTGCTGGAATAGCATACAAACTTTATAATTCAGCTAATTATATTAAAGTAATCAAAGAACTAAATGGTATCGAGGATGAAGATAAGATATTTATTGGTCAAAAATTAATCGTGCCATAAAAAAAGAGTTATCATAACGCTAATTGCATTATGATAACTTTTTTTAAACCTAGAAGGAATGGGGAAAAAAAGAGTGGAAATATAGACAAAATAAGGTATAATAAACATGTATACAGGATTAAAAAGGTATGTAAACCATACCTAAAAAGGAGATACTATGGCTATAGAATTAGAGAGACGAGAGCTTAGGAGTTATGAACTAAGAAAAAAGAAACATAAGCAAAAAATTACTTTAATGGTTGCAATTGGTTTAACAATAGCGGTTATTATAGGAACTTTTGTTATTAAGCAGATTTTAGATAAAAATTATACAACTTATGAAGTAGTACATACAACAAAAAGAGAAGATAGTAGTTCTGCCATGTATAAGAGTTATAAAAGTGGTGTGGTACGTTACAGTAGAGATGGGATCATGGCAATGGATGGAACAGGTAATATGCTTTGGAATGGTACATTCGAAATGACAAACCCTATTGTGGATATATGCGAAGACTATGTAGTTGTTGCTGATAGAGGAGGTAAAACGCTTCAGATATATAGCGGAAAAGGTCAATCGAAATCTATCCCTGTCTTGAATAATATTTTAGAAGTGGAAGTGGCTAACCAAGGTGTTGTTGCAGTACTTATGGAGAGTAAAGGAAGTAATATTATTGAAATGTATTCAGAAGATGGGACTTGGCTAACGGATATAAGAACTACTAATGTAAAAAATGGATTTCCTATAGATATAGATTTATCTAATGATGGGAGAAAATTAGTGACTAGTTATATGTTTCTAAATAACGGAGTGGTGCAAAACAAAGTAACGTTTTATAACTTTGGGCCCGTAGGTAGAAGCTATGAAGATCAGGTGGTAGGAAGTTATGATTATGGACAAACCATAGTGCCACAAGTTGAATTTGTAAACAATGACACAGTGGCGGTATTTGGGGATCATAAAATCAGTATTTATAATGTTCCCAATGTGCCTAAATTGACCTATGAAGAAGAGTTTGTGAATGAGATTAAAAGTGTTATATATAGCACAAAGTACATTGGTGTTGTACTTAACAACAGCGAAGGTGAAGATAAGTACCAGATTATAATATATGATTTAAAGGGTAATGTTTTGCTAAAGGAAAACATTAATTACGAGTATAAAACCATCTCTTTTGCTGGAGATGACATAATTATGTATTCTGACACCGGTTGTAAGATACTTAATATTAATGGTAATGAAAAATTTAATTTTAATTTTGATAGAAACATTTCTTATTTATTTCCCATAAATAATGCGGATAAATATATTCTTATTGACGATGTAAATATGGAAGAAATAAAGTTAATTAAAGAATAGAAAGTAAAGAGGAAATATAATTGAAAGAAGAGATGTTGTATGGAATAGGAAAAACAATTATTGGAGGAATAAAAATGAATTGGCTATTAATATTGGTGTTAGGAGCTTTGGTCTTTTATTCATTGAATGGTAGAAGAAGAGGATTAATTAAAACCGTATTTATTATGTTTTCTACGATTATTTCTTTAGTAGTAACTGGATGGATAGCGCCAGTTATAAGTAAAGAGGTACAAAAGAATGAAAGAATTATTAATTTAGTAAGTGATAAAGTTGAAAAAGTAGTGGACTTTACAGATGTTGGATCCAAAATATCCGATGAAGTCAATTTCATAGACAAATTATCGATTCCAAGTGTTATGAAGAATGCACTGTTAGAAAATAATACAAAGGATATCTATGTTGCTATGGCAGTAGATAATTTTAAAGAATATGTATGCAATTACTTAACAAGGACAATTATTAACGCTGCTGTATTTCTAATTATATTTATTATCGTAAGAATCGGTATCTCTGTCATAAGTATGACATTAGACTTAATCAGTAAACTACCATTGCTGAATGGGCTTAATAAGACAGCAGGACTATTTGCAGGTTTTTTTCATGGAATAATTATAATATGGGTGGGATGTCTTATCATTACTGTACTAGGAAGTACGCCAATAGGGCAATATTTCTTTGGAGAGATTAGTAACAATCCCTTACTAAGTATGATTTATAATAATAATTTATTACTCCGTTTTATAACTAATATAGGGGAAAGTTTATTTTAAATGGGGAAGGTTGAGGAAGACCATGTATATTAATATATAAAATAAAATATGAAATTTAGAATGAAATCAGATAAAGATGTAACTATAAAAATATTGAAAAAAGTATACAAAATAAGGTGATTATTGAACTAGTGATATAAAAAAGCAATTTATCTGGATCAGTTGATTGAATTTTTTGATTTATGGGTGTATACTTAATTATGATTATTAACGGGTTACTTAATAGTCTTTCTATTGTGTTAATTTTACTAATTAAAAAGGAGTTTTTATTATGAATGAAGTATTACTAAATATTCAAAAAATGGGTATTGTACCTGTAGTTAAGTTAGACAATGTAGCAGATGCTGAACCTTTAGCAAAAGCGCTTTGTGAAGGTGGACTTCCATGTGCAGAAGTTACTTTTAGAACAGATGCAGCAGAAGAAGCTATCCGCATTATGACAACAAAATTTCCTGAGATGTTAGTTGGTGCTGGTACAGTATTAACAACAGAGCAAGTAGATAGAGCAGTAAATGCTGGAGCTACATTTATCGTAAGCCCAGGCTTAAATCCAAAGATCGTAAAATATTGCGTAGAAAAAGGTATTCCTATTACCCCAGGTTGTGCTAATCCAAGTGATGTTGAACAAGCGATTGAATTAGGTCTAGACGTAGTTAAATTCTTCCCAGCTGAAGCAGCTGGTGGGTTAAATATGATCAAATCTATGGCAGCGCCATATGTTAACATGAAATTCATGCCAACTGGTGGAATTAATGCTAAAAACTTAACTAGCTACTTAGATTTCCCTAAAATTATTGCATGTGGTGGTAGTTGGATGGTTAGCGACGACCTTGTTAAAGCTGGTGAATTTGACAAAATTAAAGAAATCACTAGAGAAGCTGTAAATCAAATGCTTGGATTCCAATTAGCTCATGTTGGTATCAATGCAACTGATGAAGCTACAGCAGATAATGTTGCTACTTCTTTTGAAAAATTATTCGGATTTACTAAAAATGTAGGAAACAGCTCTATTTTTGCTGGTTCTGCAATTGAAGTTATGAAAACTCCATATCTTGGAGCTAATGGACACATTGCTATTAGAACTAATTATATTGAAAGAGCTATGTATCATTTAGGAATGCAAGGATTTACATTTGATATGGATTCTGCAAAATATGATAATAAAGGCAATATGGTAGCAATTTATTTGACTGGTGAAATTGGTGGCTTTGCAGTTCATTTAGTACAAAAGAAATAAGAAAATACGTTACTTCAAACAGTTCATGGGGTTTGATAAGGAGGAACTATGAATTTTCTACAAGATAATAAAGAATTTGATGCGCTTGCATTTGGAGAAATTTTATTAAGATTATCTGCTCCTGTTAATGAAAGAATGAGTTCAGGCTCTGTTTTTGAAAAAAGAGCAGGAGGAGCAGAATTAAATGTAGTATCAGGGATTTCTCTATTAGGACTTAGAACTGGGATTATATCTAAGGTACCTAAGAATGAACTTGGTACTTATATAAAGAACAATATTCGTTTCTGTGGTGTTAGTGATGACTGGCTATTATATGATGAAAGTAAAGATGCAAGACTTGGTCTTTATTATTATGAACACGGTGTGTTTCCAAGAAAACCGACCGTAGTATATGATAGAAAAGGTGCATCTGTTAATACAATTAAACCAGAGGATATTCCTGACGAAATATATGCTTCCACACGATTATTTCATACAAGTGGTATATCATTAGCTTTATCAGAACAAACAGGAAGTACTGCTATAACGTTAATTAAAAAGTTTAAAGAAGCAGGTGCTATTATTTCATTTGATGTTAACTTCCGTGCAAATTTATGGACAGAAGCAGAAGCAAAAGAATGCATCGAGGGCATACTTCCATATGTGGATGTATTATTTATTTCTGAAGAAACTACACGCCGTATGTTTGGTATGGAGGGTGAATTGACAGAGATTCTTAAGGCATTTGCTAAGAAATATGATATTAGTGTTGTTGCTTCTACAGAGCGTAAAATATTAAGTCCTAAAAAGCATACTTTCGGTTCAACTATCTACAGTGCTGATGAGGACAAGATCTACCGTGAAGCGCCATATGAAAATATAGAAGTAGTTGACAGGATAGGTAGTGGTGATGCTTATGTATCTGGAGTATTATATGCTTTATTAGAGTATGGAGATTGTCAGAAAGCATTAGAGTATGGTAATGCATGTAGTACAATTAAAAATACTATATTAGGTGATTTACCATCATCTGATAAAAAGGAAATTGAACGCATAATTGATGCACATCAAAGCAAGGGCTATCAAAGCGAAATGAATAGATAATATGTGTTTGTGCAATTGGACAAATATTGAGATAAATTGCAAATAAGTTGCTTATATCTTACTTTTGGTAATATGTAGGCAACATAGGTAAGATGTTTCAATATAGTATATCTATATAAAAGGGGGC
Source organism: Bacillota bacterium (assembly GCA_023387635.1). GTDB lineage: Bacteria > Bacillota > Clostridia > Lachnospirales > Lachnospiraceae > Anaerocolumna. The sequence goes on along the minus strand of JAEWHU010000278.1, from coordinate 343 downwards.
TGTTGTTACTAACTTAGTTAGTAACAACAGTTCCTTTCTTTTTAGTAGTAATAACATAGATAATTTAAGTAGATGGACAAGAGACAGAGGGCAAAAGGTGCAAAGATAAAAAAGTTTAAAAAGAGTGTTGACAACAGTATGTTATAGTGATATAATACTCTTTGCTGACGCGTTATTGATGTATTATATTAACTTATACATTGGATAAGCCTTAGTTATGAACCTTGATAATTGAACAGTGAAACAACCTTGAAAATTCTTAAAATTTTCATTCTATGAATCTTAATAGAGTAACCTCTATAAGAGATGAATAGAAACAAACCAAAACAGTAAACGTTGAGAA
>JAEWHU010000272.1 GCA_023387635.1 Bacillota bacterium | reverse complement strand
TTCTCAACGTTTACTGTTTTGGTTTGTTTCTATTCATCTCTTATAGAGGTTACTCTATTAAGATTCATAGAATGAAAATTTTAAGAATTTTCAAGGTTGTTTTACTGTTCAATTATCAAGGTTCATTTGCTTAAGCAATTTATTATCTTGCGTTAAGCGCTTATCTATTTTATCACACCCAGAAGTGTTTGTCAACAACTTTTTTAATTATTTTTCTAAGTGTTTTTCTTGTCTGCCAACGGCAACTCTGATAGTATATCATAGTATTTGGCATATTGCAAGTACTATTTTATTTATTTTTCATCGACTTGTTAGCCAGCATAAAAATAGGACGGAGAAAGAGGGATTTGAACCCTCGCGCCGCGTAAACGACCTACACCCTTAGCAGGGGCGCCTCTTCAGCCACTTGAGTATTTCTCCTTAACTGAAACTTAAAACCTATATTTATATATTGCTTGTCTAACTTGTATGTCAGATGCTTAGTTAGTATATCAAATTAAAAAAGGTTTGTCAACACTTTTCTAATTGTTTTTTTAAATAATAAGGTCTTTAATATATAACACCCAATTAAAGATGAAACATCTCTTATAAATAATCCTTTAATATAAAGTTCTGTACTATTCTTCCTTAATATGATTATTATATTACCAATAATAGATTATACTATTTTTAATCTTATTATTCTTATTTGCAATATATATTTACTTTATTTCATAATTCTTTGATGCTATTTCATATAAGTTATTGCCTTTACTATCTATTACTACTATTACAGGAAAGTTACTTACATATAATTTACGTATTGCCTCCGTTCCTAGTTCTTCATAAGCTACGATCTTTGAACTAATTATTTTCTTTGAAAGCAATGCTCCTGCTCCCCCTACTGCAGCAAAGTACACGCCTTGATGTTTAACTATTGACTCTTTTACTTCATTATTTCTTTGACCTTTTCCAATCATGCCAACTAAACCCTGTTCCATTAGCGTATTAGTATACTTATCCATTCTACTACTTGTAGTAGGACCAGCTGACCCAATCACATTTCCTTCTCTTTCTGGTGTTGGTCCTAAATAATATAATGTACTATTTTTTAAATTAATTGGTATACTCTCATTATTTTTAATACTTTCATATAATCTTAAATGTGCTGCATCTCTTGCTGTATATATTGTTCCTGTAATAAAAACATAATCTCCTGCTACAAGAGTAGTTGCTATTTCTTTTGTTATTGGGGTATTAATATATTTTTCCATAATTTATCCTCCAAGTAAAACTTAAACATTTATATTACTCTTGTAATGTGTCTGTTCACATGACAGCATATATTTATTGCTACAGGTAAACCTGCAATATGAGTAGGATAAGTTAATATATTTACTCCAAGTGCAGTAATTCTCCCACCTAATCCACCAGGACCTATGCCCAATTTATTAATATCTTGTAATAGTTCTATTTCTAATTCTTTTATATGATCTAATTTGCTATGTTCAAATACATTTCTTGTTAATGCTTTTTTTGCCAATAAAGCCGCCTTTTCAAAACTTCCACCAATTCCTACACCAACTACTATTGGTGGACATGCATTAGGACCAGCCAGTTTTACTGTTTCTAAAACTGCTGCTTTTAAACCTTCAATTCCATCAGAAGGTTTAAGCATATAAATCCTACTCATATTTTCACTTCCGAATCCCTTCGGTGCAACAGTAATTTCAATCGTATCACCAGGGATAATCTCATAATGAATAATACCGGGGGTATTATCATTGGTATTCACCCTAATAATTGGGTCTTTAACAACAGATTTTCTTAAATAGCCTTCTTCATAACCGAGTCTTATTCCTTCATTAATTGCATCTTCTATATATGTCCCATTAATCAAAACTTCTTGTCCTATTTTTAAGAATACAATCGCCATACCAGTATCTTGGCATATAGGAATTAAATCTTCCTTAGCGATCTTTATATTTTCTATTAACTGATTAAGAATCGGCTTTCCAATTGGTGATATTTCCTTAGTTGATGCATCGGTAATCGCCTCTTCCATATCATTTGATAAAAAATAATTAGCCTCAATGCACATTTCTTTTACAGCATTGGTTATTTGATTAGAATTTACTATTCTCATATATTCTTCTCCTATCTTAAGGTTTAAAGAAAATAATTTAACTTTAAGTATTTGTTATACCCCAGAGCGGCATCATAGAGGTAAAAATAAAAAGTCTTAAACCTATTCATCGAAGTTCTCATTTTATTTAAAATATTAGTTTGTATATAAATTATACAATTTCTAATATCAAATTATTAGCCAATGGCATGTGAAATGTGTTCTTCTCTAAATTTAGTTTAAGACTTTTATATTATCTTATAATGTAAAACATAAAACTTTGATTATTTCATATACATATGCTTAATCAATAGGATCTATATCCTCATCTTGTTCGGTTACAAGTTCGTTATTAATATCCCTATTAATTTCAACTTCTCTTGATATATCAGCTTCCTTTGATGCTACACCATCAATTTCACTTACAGCATTCTTTTCATCATCTATAATTAGAGCAGTTTCACTTTCTCTAACTTTTGCAATACTTGCAACAGTGATATCATTATTTACATCAAGATTAATCAATTTAACACCAGAAGTAATTCTACCCAAATTTGATATATCATTTACCATTAAACGAATAATAATTCCTTCTGTTGTTATAAGCATAATTTCATTATCTTCATTTACAGCTTTAACGCCAACAACATAACCTGTTTTTTCAGTTATCTTATAGCATTTTACACCTTTACCACCTCTTCTTTGAACAGTAAACTCATCTATATCTGTTCTCTTACCCATACCTTTTTCAGATACGAATAATAAAGCTGTTCCTTGTGTGTTAAGTTGCATTCCAATAATTTCATCATTATCTTCAATGTTCATACCAATAACACCCATAGAGGTACGTCCAGTGCTTCTTACATCTTGTTCATTAAAGCGGATACATTGTCCTTGTTTTGTAATAAGAATTATATCTTTCTTATTATCTGTAGACTTAACTTCAATTAAATCATCATCTTCTCTTAGATTAATTGCTTGTAATCCTGATTTTCTAATGTTTTCATATTCTTTAATTGGAGTCTTTTTCACTATACCGTTTTTTGTAGCCATGAACAAATATCTATCTTCTCTATATTCTTTTAAAGAGATGATTGCTGTAATTCTTTCATCTGGCAACAATTGAAGTAAATTAATTATAGCAGTTCCTCTTGCTGTTCTACCCGATTCAGGAATTTCATATCCCTTTAAGCGATATACTCGTCCTTTGTTTGTAAAGAACATAATATAATGATGAGTAGTAGTCATTAAAAGATCCTCTATAAAATCTTCATCTATTGTATGCATTCCCTTAATACCTTTGCCACCACGATGTTGGCTCTTAAAGTTATCAACTGTCATTCTCTTTATGTAGCCAAGGCGTGTCATAGCAATAACTGTATCTTCCACTGGTATAAGATCTTCTGTAGATAAATCATCTTCATCAAAACCTATAGATGTTCTTCTATCGTTACCATATTTATTTCTTATAACTATTAATTCTTCTTTAATAACAGTTAATAACTGTTTTCTATCTCCTAGAATTGCTTCTAACTCAGCAATTTTTAACATTAATTCTGCGAATTCACTTTCAAGTCTTTCTCTTTCTAAACCTGTTAATGCTCGTAGTCTCATATCAATAATCGCTTGTGCTTGAGCATCTGATAAGTCAAAATTTTCCATCAATTTTGTTTTTGCTTCATTACCATTACTAGAAGAACGAATAATACTTATAACTTTGTCTATATTATCAAGAGCTATTAATAAACCTTGTAAAATATGAGCTCTTTCTTTAGCTTTATTTAAATCATACTGAGTTCTTCTTGTTACAACTTCTTCTTGATGTTTTAAATAATAAGCTAACATTTGATATAAATTTAAGACTCTTGGCTCATTATTAACAAGCGCTAACATAATAACACCAAAAGTATCTTGCATTTGAGTATGCTTATATAACTGCTTTAATAATACATTGGCATTAATATCTTTTCTAAGTTCAATACAAATTCTCATACCGGTACGATCAGATTCATCTCTTAGTTCTGTAATACCTTCAATTTTTTTATCTTTTACAAGTTCAGCGATTTTCTCAATTAAACGTGCTTTGTTTACCATGTATGGAAGTTCAGTTACAACAATACGGTTTTTACCATTTGCCATAGCTTCTATTTCAGTTACAGCACGTACCCTGATTTTACCACGTCCGGTACGATAAGCTTCATCAATTCCTCTAGTACCAAGTATTGTAGCACCCGTTGGAAAATCTGGTCCTTTTACTATACTAACTAATTCATCTATTGTTGTTTCTCTATCTTCTTCAACTATATTATCTATAATTTTAAGCACAGCATCAATAATTTCATTTAAGTTATGAGGCGGTATGTTAGTTGCCATACCTACTGCGATACCAGAAGTACCATTCACTAGTAAATTAGGATATCTTGCTGGAAGAACTACTGGCTCTTTTTCTGTTTCGTCAAAGTTTGGCGCAAAATCAACAGTATCTTTATTAATGTCAGATAACATTTCCATTGATATCTTACTTAATCTAGCCTCAGTGTAACGCATTGCTGCAGCTCCATCACCATCAACAGAACCAAAGTTACCATGGCCATCAATTAGAGGATATCTAGTTGAAAAGTCCTGTGCTAATTTTACTAATGCATCATAGATAGAACTATCACCATGAGGGTGATATTTACCCATTGTATCACCAACAATACGCGCACATTTACGGTGTGGTTTGTCAGGTCCATTATTAAGCTCGATCATGGCATAAAGAATTCTTCTTTGTACCGGTTTTAAACCATCCCTTACATCTGGAAGTGCACGGGCAGCAATAACAGACATAGCATATTCTATATAGGATTTTTCCATAGTCTTTTTAAGGTCGACCTCATGAACCTTATCAAAGATATTCTCGTCCATTTATATTCCTCCATTTACTGTAGATACCATTATATATCTAAATTTTTAACGTATTTTGCATTTAATTCTATAAATTCTCTTCTTGGTTCAACTTTATCGCCCATTAATGTTGTAAATGCTAAATCAACTTCAGAAATTTCATCTTCATCAATATTAACTTTTAAAAGAATTCTTTTTTCTGGATCCATAGTTGTATCCCATAATTGCTCTGCATCCATTTCTCCAAGACCTTTATAACGTTGGATCTTATTATTACCATCACGTCCAAGTTCCGTTAATGTTTGATTTAGTTCTTCATCGCTATACACATATTTAATGAATTTTCCCTTTTCAACTTTATATAGTGGTGGTTGAGCCAAGTAGATATGCCCTTGCTTAATTAATTCAGGCATAAAACGATAAAAGAATGTAAGAAGTAATGTACTGATATGAGCACCATCTACGTCCGCATCTGTCATAATAATTATCTTATGATAGCGCAATTTAGATATATCAAATTCATCTGAGATCCCTGTACCAAATGCTGTTATCATAGCTTTAATCTCATTATTAACTAATATTTTATCGAGTCTTGATTTTTCAACGTTTAAGATCTTACCTCGTAGTGGTAAGATTGCTTGCGTTGCACGAGATCTCGCAGTTTTTGCAGATCCACCTGCAGAATCACCTTCGACTATATATAATTCACAGTTTTTAGGATCTTTATCTGAACAATCTGCTAATTTACCAGGTAAACTCATACCTTCAAGAGCTGTCTTTCTTCTTGTAAGATCCCTGGCTTTCCTTGCAGCATCCCTTGCTCTTTGTGCTAATATAGATTTTTCACAGATCATTCTAGCAACAGCTGGATTCTGTTCAAGAAAATATGTCAACTGTTCACTAACAACACTATCAACAGCTCCTCTTGCTTCGCTATTACCTAACTTTTGTTTTGTTTGACCTTCAAATTGTGGCTCGGGAATTTTTACACTAATGATAGCCGTTAATCCTTCTCTAATATCTTCACCACTTAAATTTGCTTCATTATCTTTTAGATATTTTTGTCCTCTAGCATAATCATTAAATGTCTTTGTTAAAGCATTCTTAAAACCAGAGAGATGTGTTCCACCTTCTGGAGTTGTTATGTTATTTACAAAGCTATAACAACTTTCTGTATAGGTATTATTATGTTGCAACGCAACTTCTACGTAAACATCGTCTTTTTTGCCTTCACAATAAATAATATCGGAATAAATAGGATCTTTATGTTTATTTAAATATTCAACATATTCTTTTATTCCACCTTCATAATGGAATTCATTTTCTACTTCTTTTTCCCCTCTAAGATCTTTTAAAATGATCTTAAGATTCTTGGTTAAAAAAGCCATTTCTCTAAGTCTTTGTTTCAAGATCTCATATTCAAATATAGTCTCTTCAAATATATCTTTGTCTGGTAAGAAAGTTACTGTAGTCCCTGTAATGTCTGTATCTCCAATAATTTGTAACTTTTGAACTGTTTTTCCTCTTTCAAAACGTTGCATATGAATTTTTCCATCTACATGTATATAAACTTCAAGCCATTCAGATAATGCGTTAACTACAGATGCACCTACACCATGTAAACCACCAGATACTTTATATCCTCCACCACCAAACTTACCACCAGCATGTAAAATCGTAAATACTACTTCAACCGCAGGAATTCCCTTTTTATGGTTGATTCCTACAGGTATACCACGCCCGTTATCACTTACTGTTATTGAATTATCTTCATTGATAGTAACACAAATTGTATCACAAACACCTGCTAATGCTTCATCTACAGCATTATCAACGATCTCATACACCAAATGATGTAAGCCTTTAGATGAGGTACTGCCAATATACATACCCGGTCTTTTTCTTACCGCTTCTAATCCTTCTAATATTTGGATTTGATCTGCACCGTATTCTGCACTCATGAATTGCCTCCTGTTTCTTGGTTTTTATATCCACCAAATATAATCTGTTGTATATAATCCAATGTCAAATTATTTCATTGGTAACCGTTCCATTTACTACTTTATATATTTTATCACATTCCATACGATTTGTTATAAATTCTTCCAAACCTGTACAAGTTATAATCGTTTGTATATCGCTAATGCTATCTAATAAATAATTCTGTCTATTTCTATCAAGTTCAGATAATACATCATCTAATAATAAAATTGGATTATCTTTTATTATCTTTTTTACTAGTCCTATTTCTGCTAATTTTAAAGATAAAGCTGCTGTTCTTTGTTGTCCTTGTGATCCATACTTTCTAAGATCAAGCTCTCCATCTAAAAAACTTAGATCATCTCTATGAGGACCTATATGAGTCATTTTCAACACAATATCTCGTTCAACAGTAGAGGCTAGTTTATTACTAAACTCTTCTTTTGTTACGTTAGGTTCATATTTTATTCTAAGCTTTTCTCTACCACCAGACAATTTACTATGTATGTCATATAAGATCTCGTTTAACTGTTCTATAAATAAACTTCTTCGTTCAATGATCTTATTTCCATAGTGAACTAATTGTTCATCCCATACATTTAGTGTATCCAATAAACTCCTGTTAAAACTTATCTGTTTCAGCAAGTTATTCCTTTGGCTTATAATTTTATTATAATTTGACAAATCATACAAGTATAATTTATCTAATTGGCATAATTCAAGATCTATAAACCTTCTTCTATCTGCTGGTCCATTCTTTATAATTCCCAGATCTTCTGGTGAAAAAAATACAAGATTAACAATACCAAACAGTTCGCTTGATTTCTTTATAGGGATCCCGTCAATCGCTACTCCCTTAGGTTTGTTTTTCTTTAAATGCATATCTATCTTATGAACTACGCGATCTCTTTCAATAAACATTCTTATATGCGATTCATCTTTTCCAATTTTTATGATCTCTCTATCTTTACTGCTCTTATGAGACTTTGTAGTACCACTAATATAAATGGACTCCAATATATTGGTTTTACCTTGAGCATTATCACCATATAAAATATTTACTCCATTTTTAAATTCCAATAAGAGGGAATCATAATTTCTATAATCTTTTAATTCAAGGGTTTTAATAAACATAAGGCACCAATATTCTAATTATTTTTCTATTTTAACAGATTCACCATTATATTCTACAAGATCTCCATCATATAATTTTTTACCACGTTGTAATTCCGTAGTTCCATTCACTTTAACTAATCCATCTTGTATTACAAATTTGGCATCTACACCAGATCCTACTAAACCACTTGCTTTTAACGCTTGTCCTAGTTTAATATAATCTTCTCTTAACTTTATAGTTTCCATATATACCTTTCTAAGGCTATTAATTCAATACTCATGATAACCCTTTGAGTTTATCCTTTCAATAAATAATAAGCCTGTTAAATAGTTTTCTAATAACAAATATCTTTTATTTACAATAAATGTTTTTTATTTATAATAAATGCTTTATATTTATTTTGCCCCAAATCTATGGTAAATATTAGGAATTTAAACCAATGTTTACCATAGATCTCGAGACATTTCTTTTTTATACCCCAGCGTTAAAATTTACCGGTAGTATTAAATATATATAACTTTCTTCTTTGTTACGTATAAAGCATGGAGCCTTTGGATTAATTAAGTAAATATCTATTTCTTCATCATCAATAACACGGAGTGCTTCAATTAAGAACTTAGGATTAAATCCGATTAGAATATCTTTACCTTCCTTTGAGATCTCTATGTCCTCATCCAAAGATCCAATGGACGAATTCATTTTTAATGCTAATTTCCTATCATCAATATTCACAATGATTGGTTTTTTTTCAGTTTCTTTAATTAAAAGAGTAGCACGATCAATAGAGCTTAATAATTCTTTTTTATTAACAGTTACTTTTGTTTCATAGTCACTTGAAAGCATTTGATTTATTTTATAATATTCACCTTCAATTAGTCTTGATAAAACAATTGTATTATTAAATTCAAATAATATATGTTTATCTGTAAAGAAAATACTAACATCATCTGAGATCTCACCAGATAAGATCTTAGAAATTTCTGTAAGTGTTTTTCCTGGTACAATAACTTTAATATCATTATAGCTTTTGTTTAAAGTTAATTTACGAATTGATATTCTATGACCATCTAGAGAAACAACTTTAAGTTCATCACCTGAGATCTCAAATAATTCCCCTGTCATTATCTTATTACTTTCATTATCTGATATGGAGAATACAGTTTGTCTTATAATTTCCTTTAAGGAAAATTGTGATAATATAACGGCATCTTGTTTTACGATATTAGGTAAGTAAGGGAATTCTTCTCCACTTCTTCCTGATAAAGTAAATTTGGATTTTTCACATGTTATTGTTGCAAGATGATTATCATCAATATCTATAGTAACATCATTATCAGGTAATTTTCGTATGATCTCTGAAAATAATTTTGCATTAATTGCAATTGTTCCAGTCCTTACAATACTACCTTTTACTATTGTTTCTATTCCGAGTTCCATATCATTGGCTATCATTTTAATTTTATCGTTTTTAACTTCTATTATTAAACATTCAAGAATAGGCATAGTTGATTTTGATGGAACTGCTTTTAAAACAATATTAACACTATCTTGTAAGTCTGTTTTTTTACAAATGATTTTCATAAATGTGTATAACTCCTTTCGTGCATTTTCATGTAAATATATATAATATAATTTATTAGCAGTAGTAATAGGGGCTGTTAGTTTGTGAATAAGTGCCTTAAGCCCTTTATCTATAAGGCTTTAAGCAAAGGATAAGTATGTGAACAGTTATTATTAAGTGATGGGACAACAAATGGCCACTTAACAATGATTCTTATACTATCCATATGCAACTAACATAAAAACAACAATATACTAACAATTCATTGTGGAAAGTTTTATGGGTTTATTTTCTTCATTATAACATCGATGGTATTTTGCATAGTAGGATCCTTTTTAATGTTCTTTTCTACCTTGTCAATACCATGTAAGATAGTTGTATGATCTCTATTACCCAATATCTTACCTATATCAGATAAGGATCTATCTGTTAACTTACGACATAGATACATTGCTACTTGTCTAGGATAAGCAATATTTCTACTTTTATTTATAGAATAAATATCAGCTGAAGTAATATTAAAATGTTCTGCTATTACATCTATAATTAAGGATGGAGTTATTTGTTTCTTATCATCTGGAGAAATTAAATCTTTAAGAGCTTCTTCTGCTAGATTTACGTTAACTTCTTGCTTCTTTAATCTAGATAAGGCTACGATCTTCGTTAATGCCCCTTCCAATTCACGAATATTAGACTTTACGTTAGTTGCGATATATTTCATTACATCATTATCAATCTGAAGTCCATCAAGTTCTTCTTTTTTCTTAAGAATAGCCATACGAGTTTCATAATCTGGCGGTTGAATATCAACGGTTAACCCCCACTCGAAACGTGAACGAAGCCTTTCTTCTAAAGTTAAGATATCTTTAGGTGGTTTATCACTAGAGATAATGATTTGCTTTTTAGATTCATGTAATGTATTAAAGGTATGGAAAAACTCCTCTTGAGTACTTTCTTTTCCTATTATAAATTGTATATCGTCAATTAACAAAACATCAATATTTCTATATTTTTCTCTAAACTCAGTAGGTGTAGTATTTACGTTACGAATGGATTCAATTAATTCGTTTGTAAACTTTTCACTAGTTACATACATAACCTTGCTATTTGCATTCTGTTCTAATATATAATGGGCAATGGAGTGCATTAAGTGGGTTTTACCAAGACCTACACCACCATAAATAAAAAGTGGATTATATATTTCAGCTGGTGATTCTGCAACAGCAAGTGAAGCTGCATGTGCTAAATTATTGTTAGCACCTACTACGAAAGTGTCGAAGGTATATCGGGGATTTAAAAAGGAAAGTCCATTTTTTTGATTTTTATTCTTATCAGAAGTTGAGGTAATACCAGTTGTTTTACTAGGAATTATCTGACTTTCTAATACAAATTCAATGTCATAGTTCTCGTCCATGATCTCGGAAATAGCAACCTTTAATGGAATACCATACTTTCTATTTATGAAATTCTTACTGTCAGGGCCGATCATTTTATCATCAATTGATATTGTAATTAATTTGTCCTTTACTTCATATACTTTTAAAGGAAGTAACCAAGTTTTAAAAGAAACTTCGCTTACACAATGTTCAATTTTCAGATATTCTAATATCTCGTCCCATTTATCTTGAATTACATTCATTACTTTAATCTCCCTAATATAAAATTTCCTACGTGTCTAACTTATATAATATAACATAAATGTGGATATTTCAATGCCAATATATAAATAAATAAGTAATATATACACATATCCCCATATAAAAATGAGTTGACAACAATTGTGTGAATAAATTATAAAGATTATAAACATCAAAAAAGTCCAGTGTTTTTGGGGATATTTATAACAATTGTATATAATATTAACACTAATTCACATAGTTATCCACAAATCATCAACATTTTGTGGATAACTATCTGTTTATGTATTGTTTTTAATTTTTTTGTGGAATTAATTAATAGTATAATTATATTAAAAGAATTGCTTGACGAACAAGCATAGAAATAATATAATGAATTTGATATTTTAAAAATTATTTAAAATAGAACAAATACGCTTACCACATTGGATTGGTATATAGAAGGAGGTGCATGTTAATGAAAATGACATTCCAACCTAAGAAAAGATCTAGATCTAAAGTTCACGGGTTCAGACAAAGAATGAGTACTTCAAATGGTAGAAAAGTTTTAGCTAGTAGAAGAGCAAAGGGAAGACATAAATTATCAGCTTAGGTCGCATTATTGTGGCCTTTTCTTCTCTTGACATTACTTTCTTAACTAGAGAAAGGTCCGTGGGATTTTGAAATTGTCAGAATCAATAAAAAGTAATTATCATTTTAAAAAAGTATATAGTAGAGGTAAATCCTATGCGAATACGTATCTTATTATGTACGTTTTAAAGAATGGAACTAACAAAAATCGAATTGGTATTTCAGTTAGTAAGAAAGTTGGAAATAGTGTTGTAAGGCATAGGGTAACAAGATTAATTCGAGAAAGTTACAGATTGAATGAAGATATGTTTAATAGTGGTTTAGACATAGTAGTGATTGCAAGAGTAGGGGCTAAGGACAAGGGATATAAAGAAATAAACAGTGCATTGCTCCACTTAGCTAAGATGCATAAAATTTGTATAGAGATGATAAAACCGTTATGATTAAACGTTTTTTAATATTTATAATAAAATTATATCGAAAGTTTATTTCGCCTTTAAAGGTACGTCCAAGTTGTATCTATATGCCTACCTGCTCTATGTATGCAATCCAAGCACTTGAAAAACACGGTGCTATAAAAGGGAGTTATTTAGCTATAAAAAGGGTGATAAGATGTCATCCTTTCCATGAAGGTGGGTATGATCCAGTTCCTTAGGAGATATGGATTAGAAAGAAGTGCATCCAAGGAGGAAAATAAAATTGTATAATGTAGTATTAACAAAGGCTGTTGGGGTATTAGGACCTATTGCATCTATATTAGGATGGATATTAAATGCAATCTATGAGTTTTTACAATTATTTGAGATTGAGAATGTAGCAATTGTTATTATATTATTTACATTCATAACTAGAGGATTAATGATTCCTTTAACAATTAAGCAACAAAAGTTTACTAAGTTATCTTCAATAATGAATCCCGAAATTACTAAAATCAATAATAAATATAAAGGTAAAAAAGATGAAGCTTCTGTGAGGAAGCAACAACTTGAAACACAAGCCGTATATCAAAAATATGGTGCAAGTCCAACCGCTGGATGTTTACCTATGCTAATAACCCTACCTATTATGTTTGCATTATATCAAGTAATATATCGTATACCAGCCTATGTTAGTGATATTAATGAATTATATTCTAATATAGCAGTTGCACTTCAAAACAGTGAAGGTTATGTAAATATCCTAAAAGATATGGCAGATCCAACAGTTAAGGTTAGTTTTGAAACAGGAACAATGACAATAAATAATATCATTGATATTATGACAAAGTTTAAATCAGATCAATGGATAGATTTAGCTAATAAGTTCCCTGATTTAGCATCGATTATCAGTGTAAATGCTGATAAGATCATGGATATTCATAAATTTATAGGTGGTTTAAATATATTAGATAATCCTGGATTAACATTCCCAGCGATTTTAATACCAATACTATCAGGTTTACTTCAATTTATTCAAAGTAAACAAATGGCAGCTAGTAATCCTACACAGGATAAAGATAACCCAATGTCATCAACAATGAATACTATGAATATTGTAATGCCAATTACATCAGTATTTTTCTGTGTTATGCTTCCTATTGGTGTTGGCTTATACTGGGTAGCTGGTAGTGCATTTGCGATTATCCAACAATTTATTATTAATAAATATATGGAAAAAGTAGATGTTGAAGATTTAATAGCTAAAAATTTAGAAAAGCAAAAAAATAAAAAACTTAAATTAGGTATTGATCCAAATGCTTCGATGGCAGAACTTGCAAAACAAAATACGAAGAGTATTGATAATGTTGTTGAAAGCAATCCAAGTTCCACTAAAAATCATGCTAATGCAGTAAAGAAAAATTACGAACCTTCTAATTACAAAAAGAGTACTCAATCATATAAAGCTGGTAGTATAGCTGCTAATGCAAATCTTCTTAATAATAAGAATAATGATAAGGGGGATAAATAATAAGTATGGAATGGTTAGAAATTACTGCTAAAACAGTAGATGAAGCTTTAACGGAAGCTCTTCTAAAATTAAACACTACAAGCGATAATATCGACTATGAAGTGATTGAAAAAGAGAGCGGTGGTTTTTTAGGATTTTTTTCAAAGCCTGCAAAGATAAGAGTAAAGCTTAAATTTAGTGTTGTGAATTTAGCAAAAAACTTTTTAGATAAAGTTTTTAAAGCAATGAATGTTGATGCAAAAGTTGAAGTAGAATATAATGAAGAAAATAGCACCGTTGATATAAATGTAGTAGGTGAAGATATGGGTGTTTTAATTGGTAAAAGAGGACAAACATTAGATTCACTACAATATTTAGTAAGCTTAATCTTAAATAAAGAAAGTGAAAGTTATTTAAAAGTAAAGTTAGATACTGAAAACTATAGAGAGAGAAGAAAAGAAACTCTTGAAAATTTAGGAAGAAATATCGCTTACAAAGTTAAAAGAACGAAAAAATCGGTATCTCTTGAGCCTATGAATCCATATGAAAGAAGAATTATTCATTCTGCGTTGCAAAATGATAAATTTGTTGAGACTCATAGTGAAGGTGAAGAACCTTACAGAAGAGTTGTCGTTACATTAAAGAAAAGTGCTCAAAATAGAGACAATAAATATAACCATAATTATAATAAAAGTTCATATGGACATAAGAAAGATTATAATAATGGGTATAATAAGAACAAAGAACAAACTAATAAGCAAATTACTGAGGAATAAGATTGAGGGTGTATTGAAGACTTGCTTTAATACACCCTTTTAATTGTATGTATGCAATGTATACGCAGATAGGGAATTAAGAGTGAAAGATTTTGTAAACCTTTTACTCTGCAATTTTGCGTCTTGAGTGCATTCACAAATTTGATATGCGCAAAGAGCAGTGTAGAAATGAGGTAAAGTATGAGAACAGATACGATAGCGGCAATAGCGACCGCTGTAAGTAATGCTGGTATAAGTATTATTCGTATTAGTGGTAGTGATGCTTTTAATATAATAGATAAAATATATAAATCTAGAAGTGGAAATAAAGTGTTATCCAATGAAGATAGTCATACAATTCATTATGGCTACATCGTTGATAATAATGAAATTATAGATGAAGTTATGGTCCTTTTAATGAGGGGACCAAAAAGTTATACGAAAGAAGATGTTATAGAAATTGATTGTCATGGTGGAATTGTTGTAACAAAAAAAATACTAGAAACAGTATTAAAGGCAGGTGCAAGGATCGCTGAACCTGGAGAATTTACAAAGAGAGCATTTTTAAATGGAAGAATAGATTTATCACAAGCAGAAGCTATTAGTGATATAATTAGTGCTAAGAATGAGTATGCACTTAAGAATTCTCTTAATCAATTACGTGGTAATGTATTAGATAGAATTAAAGAGATCCGAATTAAAATTCTTAGAGATCTTGCTTTTATAGAAGCTGCACTTGACGATCCTGAACACATTAGTCTAGATGATTTTAGTGAAGAGCTAAGATCTAATCTTAATAGTAATCTAGAGATCTTAAATAAACTATTAAAGTCAACAGATAATGGTAGATTACTAAAAGAAGGTATTAAAACAGTTATATTAGGTAAGCCAAATGCAGGTAAATCTTCATTATTAAATATATTAGTTGGAAGTGATAGAGCCATCGTAACAGATATTGCTGGTACGACTAGGGATACACTTGAAGAGACTATTACACTTGGTGGGATCTGCTTAAATGTGATAGATACTGCTGGAATAAGGGATACAGAGGATATTATTGAAAAAATAGGGATTGATAAAGCAAGGGAATCAGCAGATGAAGCCGATTTAATTATCTATGTTGTAGATTGTTCAAGAGATCTTGATGAAAATGATAATATTATTATGGACATAATTAAAGATAAAACTGCAATTATATTATTAAATAAAACAGATCTTACTATGGTTGTTAAAGCAGAGGATCTAAAAAGGCAAATGAATAAAGATATAATAGAGATCTCTGCAAAAGAGAGAACTGGTATTGAAGAATTGGAAGCTTGGATTACCAATATGTTCTTTGAAGGTAAAATATCTCTTCATGATGAAATATATATAACAAATCTTCGCCATAAAGAAGCTATAATAGAAGGTATAAAGAGTTTAGAAATGGTATTAGCTAGTATGAACTCTGGATTACCAGAAGATTTCTTTTCCATAGATCTTATGAATGCATATGAGGTTTTAGGAAGTATTATAGGAGAAGCTGTTGATGAAGATCTTGTAAATACTATATTTAAAGAATTTTGTATGGGCAAATAGATAATAGATAATCTTTACTATATAAACTGATAAAAAATATTAGTTGCATGTGATAGTTAATATTAAGGATAAAAATATGAAAATTAGAGGGATCTCAATAAATTTTTGAAAATGGAGATCCCTAAAATTTTCAATTTTTGCGTTTTAACTATAGAATAAGCTTAGATAACGAAAATTATATATTGAATAATTATCCAATATATATATTAAATTCAATAAAATTTTATAAAAAATTAATTTAAAGATTATAAATAAATATAAAAAATAAAAAAATAATACACGAGAACCGTAATTAGTGTTAATATAGAATTGTAAGAACAATAAAAGAATAATTAAATAATAAAACAAATGTAACTATATTCTAGAAACACATTAAATAATAAATAATATAGGAAAGGCATGGTGTAAAATGTCATATACGTATGAGTCATATGATGTTGTAGTAGTAGGAGCAGGTCATGCTGGATGCGAAGCTGCTCTTGCGTGTGCAAGATTAAAATTAAATACATTAATTGTAACTATTAGTATGGATAGCGTAGCTCTAATGCCATGTAATCCAAACATAGGTGGAACTTCAAAAGGACATTTAGTTAGAGAAATAGACGCACTAGGTGGGGAAATGGGAAGAAATATTGATAAAACCTATTTACAATCTAAGATGCTAAATTTATCAAAAGGACCAGCAGTTCATTCCTTACGTGCACAAGCGGATAAACAAGGATATACTGCAAGTATGAGAAAAATAATTGAAAATCAAGACAACCTTACACTTAAACAAGCAGAGATCGTAGAAATATTAGCAGAGGATGGTAAAGTAACAGGAGTTAAAACCTTTTCTAATGGAATTTTTCCTTGTAAGGCTGTTATCTTATGTACAGGAACTTATTTAAATTCTCGTTGTGTATATGGTGAAATTAGTGATTATACAGGACCAAATGGATTAAAATCATCAACACATCTAACGGATTCATTAAAAAGTCTAGGAATTGAAATGTATCGATTTAAAACAGGAACGCCTGCAAGAATTGATAGGAGATCTATAGACTTTAGTAAAATGGAAGAACAAAAAGGCGATGAAGAAATCGTACCATTTTCATTTTCTAATACAAAAGAAGATATTGTGAAAGAACAAATATCATGTTGGTTAACTTATACCAACGAAGAAACACACAAAATAATACGTGATAATATCCACAGATCACCAATGTATTCAGGTGATATAAAAGGAACAGGACCAAGATATTGCCCTTCCATTGAAGATAAGGTAGTTAGATTTGCAGATAAAGATAGACATCAAGTATTTATCGAACCAGAAGGAAATTATACAAATGAAATGTATATTGGAGGTATGTCTACTTCTCTTCCTGAAGATGTACAATATAAAATGTATCGAAGTGTTCCAGGACTTGAGAATGCTAAAATTGTTAGAAATGCATATGCAATTGAATATGATTGTATTAATCCTATGCAATTAAAGCCTACACTTGAATTTAAAGCAGTGGAAGGGTTATTTAGTGGTGGACAGTTTAATGGAAGTTCTGGATATGAAGAAGCGGCAGCACAGGGGTTAATAGCTGGTATTAATGCTAGTATGAAATTATTAAACAGAGAGCAAATAGTACTGGATCGTTCCGAAGCATATATTGGTGTTCTTATTGATGATCTTGTTACTAAGGAAACACACGAACCTTATCGTATGATGACATCTAGAGCAGAATATCGTCTTCTATTAAGGCAAGATAATGCAGATCTTCGTTTAACTAAAATAGGACATAAGGTTGGATTAATATCTGATGAAAGATATGAAGAAATATTACGAAAAGAAAAGCTAATAAATGAGGAGATTAAACGTCTTAACAGCACAACCATTGGTGCAACAAGTGAAGTTCAAAAGTTACTAGAAGAAAACAATAGTAATCCTTTAAAATCAGGTTCTACTCTTGGAGAGCTAATAAGACGTCCTGAATTATCATATGAACTATTAAGTAGCATAGATAAAGATAGACAAGAGTTACCTAGCGATGTTATTGAACAAGTTAATATTAATTTAAAATTTGAGGGGTATATTCAAAGACAACAAAGGCAAGTTGACCATTTTAAGAAATTAGAAGGAAAATTAATACCAACAGATCTTGATTATAACAATGTACCTAGTCTTAGAACAGAAGCTAGACAAAAGTTAATTAAAACAAAACCTATGTCTGTAGGACAAGCATCAAGAATATCAGGAGTTTCTCCAGCAGATATATCTGTATTATTAGTATACTTGGAACATCTAAGATACAATAAAGTAGATACAAACAATAAAGTAGATACAAACAATAATGATAAAATAAATAATTAAGTTATAAGATAAATAGTTTTTATAATGATTAGGGTATCAAAGGTGCCTAGCACTATTTATGATAAAATATATTGAAAAGTAAGCTAGATTTATACTAATATATTATATCAATACATCAAGTTCCATGCTTTTTGATACCCTAATTAATTATTAATATATAAAATTAAAAGAGTAAGATATATAATTACTAGGAAGGAATAATTTATGAAGGATCGTTCAATCTTTACTTCCTTATTAAGTGAATTAGAGTTAGAATTAACGAATAATCAATTAGACCAGTTTGATAAATATTATGAATTATTAATAGAAAAAAATAAAGTTATGAATTTGACAGCAATAACTGAATATGAGGAAGTAATAAGGAAACATTTTATCGATAGCCTTTCGTTAATAAAAATATT
>JAEWHU010000269.1 GCA_023387635.1 Bacillota bacterium | reverse complement strand
GTATATGTTGATTCAATATAGTACTGGATTACGCAATATTCATTTTCCCGAATCACTAGCAAATATTGCTGTTTGTTGGTATAAGATAATTCCTCTCCCTTTGCAAATGCGATTGCAGTTTGTTTTTCCAAAGGCGTATCCATGTTACTATACAATTCTTCAAAATCTTTATTAAGAATTATATATTCAAGGCGAGGAGGAATTACCACTTTTGTAATATCTGGTGCAATGGTCATAGTCGATTGTAACTCTTTTGCCAGTAGTTCACTCTGATTTGCATTTGTTACATATCCAGCACTTGTAGCAATAATAAATAATATATATGGAACAGATGCAGACAAAGCCAAAAGTAATGATAGTTTTATTAAAAAGTAGCGAAAAAGTGTTTTTAAAGTTTTTACTTTTTTCATTCCCATTTGTATCCAATCCCCCAAACAGTTCCTATTGGTTGCATATTAGATTTTGAAAATTTAAAGCGGATATTTTTTATATGAGTAGATATGGTAGAACTATCACTCTCTCCATCAAAACTAAAAACAGCTTCATATATTTGTTCTTTAGAAAAAACTTGTCCTTTATTTCTAGCTAAAAACTCACAGATTAGATATTCACTTTTGGTAAGAGGTATAGATTCATTGTTAATATAGATTTCTTTTGAGGATAAGTCGATTCTAATATTTTCAAAAGAAAGATAATTATGTTTTTCTCTATTTTCTCTACGCAGATGGGCATTTACACGGGCACGCAATTCTGCAATACGAAAGGGTTTGGTTAAATAGTCATCTGCACCTAATCCAAGTCCAAATGTCACATCATTTTCCATTGTTTTTGCAGTTAAAAATAAAATAGGGCAATCGACCATATGCCTTATTTGTTCACAATAAGAAAATCCATCAATGTCTGGCATCATAACATCTAAAATAATTAAGTCATATTGCTTTAATTGATTTAGTGGAATTTCTTTAGCAGAAGTGTAGATGGCTACATAATGATTATCTTTTTGCAATCCATTTTTTATTAGTTCTAAGATTCCAGCTTCATCATCAACAGCTAATATATTTGCCATGGGTTCCACCTCCTTTATCTAGTATAACTGGATTGGAGAGTCAAAAGTCTTATTTTGAGTATAGAATGAATATGGATGCATAATGCAATAAATTGATAGACTTTTGACACTCTAGCCTGTAATAGTATAGAACATTTTTCACTTAACTTCCAGAGTTTCTATAACTGCAATATGAAATTCATTATTATTTTCTTATTCATTCGTTTTTCCACCATCCCAATAATTGAACCATATCAAACTTATAGTTATAAGTATAATAGTTGTAGTAACTACAATATATAATGCTACATTGTATTCATTTTCCATGTGAATAGGCAGTTCCATTGATGTTTGTTTTAATATAAAATAATCTATAAAACGAACTCCCCATGCCCAAGGAATAAACATCCATATGCCATCGCCAAGGCCCGTAAGCATAAGTGCAGATATTAAGCTTCCGACAATTCCAAGCCCCATAGAGGCACTTTGTCCAAATATCAGACCTACCAATAAGGAAATGAGATAAATTGGAGAAACCATCAATAACAGTATAGGTGCAATCTTAAGGTAGAATACCAATGGCAATACTGGATAGCAAATTGCAAAAATTGTTACAGATAAAACAATTGATATGTAAGCTAATATCAGAAAATAGATAAATTTAGCCATATATACAGAACCTCTTGACTTGATTGTTCCTAACATAAGTTGGAAATTACCTGCCTGTTGTTCAAGCTGAATCATAAATCCCACGACGATTCCAATAAGAAAAGGAAAAATTATTGCCATTACTTCTAAAAACACGCTGACATTAACCATTTCACTCCAACCAGAAACATGAAAATATCCCACAAATATAAGTGTACCTATTACTGGTAATAATAGATGTAATAGTAATAATGGGGTGTTTTTGCTTTTTATAATGTCGGCACGGATACATCTTAATATGCTCATCATATTTATATAACCTCCTGTCTTGAAAAATCTTTGGCTGTAACTATTGAAATTAGTCCAAATAAAAAGACAGATACGATTAAAACCAAAATTATAGAAATCATTGGAACAGCTAATGTGGAATCAGTAGCAGGCAATCCATTTGGTAAAATCCTTAGGATAGGAACCATCAAGCGCGAACTCCAACTATATGGGGAGAAAAACCAGTAATTAGTATTAGCACCCAATGTACCTAATACAATGCTCATACCTACATTGACAATAAGAGTTCCAAAAACTCCTGTTTTTCTTGATAACCATAGGCAAAAAGGGATATTCCACATACTAGTTAACACGATACATAATGTTCCTCCAAGTGCCTGCAAAACGCTAATAGTCATGGGGATGTCATATATTAGATGAATGAGATAACCACCTGCTATGTTACAAATCATTAAAATTAAATTACTGGTAAAAACATAAACTACACAAATTAATATTTTACTATACCAAATATTTCTTAAATTTACTGGTAAAGTAAAAATAGCACTATATTTTAATTTACCACCATCTCGCTGATTAACCAATGTACATAGAAGTGTTAAGAATCCAGGATATAACATTACGTACCACCAATTATATGAATTTTGTTGATACCATATAGGTGAGAGTGCATTTAGTAATAAGGTTACAACAGGAGCAATTACTATAAGTTTTTTTGTAAAAGTACTTTTTTGTTTTATATGTTCTGCTTTAAGATAAGATAGCATACTTAATACCTCCCCTGTGTATGACGCACAACATCCATGAATAACGGTTCTAATTCTTTATCTTTATCCATATGTCCTTGATAACCTAAAATTCCATTTGAAATTATTCCAATATCATCTGCTATATGTTGTACTTCTGACAATATGTGGCTGGATAAAATGACAGTGATTCCTTTCGATGGAAAAGAGCGAATAAGTTCACGAAGTTCTAGTATACCAAAGGGGTCAAGTCCATTAGTTGGCTCATCAAGAATAAGCAAACGAGGATTGTTCAGTAAAGCAATGGCGATTCCTAATCGCTGTTTCATTCCCAAAGAAAATTGACCAGCCTTCTTCTTGCCAGTATCTTTTAAATCTACAATTTCTAGTACTTCTTTTATCCTAGTAGTTGGAATATTAAGAAGAGCTCCTCTAACTCTTAAATTATCAACTGCAGTAAGATTTTCATATAAAGGTGGTGCTTCAATTAAAGCTCCAATTTGTTCTAAATCTTTTCTACTCCAATCATGTCCAGCAAACCTAATTGTTCCACTGGTCGGATGTAACATTCCAGTAATCATTTTTAAAGTAGTTGACTTGCCAGCTCCGTTAGGTCCTAAAAGGCCGTATACTGTATTTTCTCTTACCTTTAGGGAAATACCATGGACAGCTTTTTGTTTCTTAAATGTTTTACATAAATCTGATGTTTCTAAAATAATACTCATAATAATCCTCAATTCTGACGCTTTTGCATCTTTTAATAACGACTGGTGTGTGAAATTGTACTTTATTTCACTATCGTTTATGAATATAGGATAAAAGGTAAATTTGAAGATTTTATAAAGATTTTCAGATTTATTGAAAGCTATGAAATAAACTACAAAGGGAAAGCTGAAAGAAAAATATGTCAGAAAATATATGAACATTGATAAACTATCTTACACAATAGTATGAAAATAGAATATAAAAATACCGTATTACTCCTGAGTAATACGGTATTTTATACATTGATAGATATGTACCCATTATTAAGTACTATTATATATCACAAATTAGTAATTCATATAATAGTTTGATATTCATTTATTCAAGACCGTCATATGTATCTGTATCATATTTTAGTAATAATTGTGTTAAATGCTCCGCATGGCCCTTTTCTTCATTAATTATTGAATACAATGCATTCCTTATATCATTATAGGGGATTATAGCCATCTGTTGTTCATATAGGATAACAGCTTCAAATTCACCCTTTATGTCTTGCCTAACATTATTTAAGATTATCTGTTTATCGTACTTAGGTGTATATGTTTGCATAGGAGATTTAGGACCTAATTTATCGCCAATATGATCTTGATATGCTTTG
>JAEWHU010000218.1 GCA_023387635.1 Bacillota bacterium | reverse complement strand
TGGGCAATTATTCATCGTTGTAAAAGTTGTGGTGCACTAAGCTCTAACAGGATTGCAGCAGATGATAGCCCGATGCTATTAATGTCTATAGCAGTAAAACCATTATCAAGGCCACCATTTCCTCTAGAAAAGTTTGAGATGCATATTTAGTAGGATATTGTTGTAATGAAAAGTAGAGTTTAGGCTCTGCTTTTTTGTTTAAACAAATTTCCCTCTTATGGATTAGTGAAAGTTGATTTGCCAATAAACACTTGACACATACGTTTACGCTTATGGTATTGACTTATTAAACTGTCTGTAGTAGAATGCATGTAAACGTTTATATATTATACATATTATATATATTATATATATAATATATTTTATGCTAAAAATTTAAATAAAATAGTATATATTTTTTTTGACACAATATATAAACGTTTACATAGTATTATATAGGAGGAGAAATTTTATGAAATTGAAACAACCAAAACGAATTGTTACACTGATGTTAGTAGTCACTATGTTATTCTTAACAGCATGCGGTGGTAATAGCAATTCCAGTAAAAGTACAGGAACTTCTTCAACGGAGCCTAAAAAGGTAATTAACCTTGCATTATCTGAAAACATAACAAAACTTGATCCACATGATATTTTTAACTTTCCTGTATTTACAGCAATGTGGATGGTGTATGACACTTTAATTGCAACTGATCATCAAGGAAACTACTCTGAAGCTCTTGCAACAGAATGGAACAAATCTGAGGATGGGCTTACATGGACATTTAAATTAAGAGAAGGTGTAAAGTTCCATAATGGTGAAGCATTTGACTCAGCAGACGTAGTGGCAACGTTCCAAAGATTGATCGATAATCCAAACTTAGTATGTTCAATGACATATTGGGCATACCTTGAATCTGTAACTGCTGTTGATGCAACAACAGTTGAACTTAAACTTTCTGAGCCATTTGGTGCAATGGAATATGCTTTATCGAATACATGGATTATTCCAGACGAAGCATGGGCTCAGTATGGTGAAAAACTTTGGATAGAACAACATGCAGTTGGAACAGGTCCATGGATGTTAAAAGAATGGTTAGATGGACAATATACACGTTTTACAAAATTTTCTGAATCTTGGGATGCATATGATACAGAACTAGAAGAAGTTTATTTAAGACACATTCTAGAACCATCAACTGCAATTAACGGACAACTTTCAGGAACAATAGATGCTTACCTTGCTACAGGTGGTGCTGCAAGAGATATGCTATCTATGTATAAAGGAACAGAAAACATAACAGAAATGGTTAATCAAGATATTGGTATTTTCCATTACATTCAGTTCCAATGTAAAGAAGGATCTATCTTTAATGATCAAAGAGTAAGAGAAGCATTCTCCCTTGCAATTGATAGACAAAGTTTAGTAGATTATGTTCTTGGAGCAGGTTCTATTCCTACAGGTATTCTTCCAAAAGGTTCTGTTGGTTATACAGATGACTATAAAGCTTGGGAATATGATGCAGAAAAAGCGAAAGCTCTTTTAGCAGAAGCTGGATATAACGGAGAAGAATTTACATTCTATACACATACAGGTATTCCAATGGGTAAACAATTATTAACTGCAATCCAAGATATGCTTACACAAGTAGGATTCAATGCAAAAATCGAAGCGGTTGAAGCATCTGCGCTTAACAATATTCGTGCAGAAGGTACATATGATGCATTCTTAGCATCTAACAATTATGTAAGTGGTGACAGCTATGCTCACATCAATCAACGTATTTTAAACGATGGACATCACTCTAATTACCAAGATGAAAAATTAATGAGCTTAATAGAAGCTTCTAATAAAGAAATTGATTCTGAGAAACGTGCAGGGTTAATAGCACAAGTTAACGCTAGAATGCGTGAAACATATGCAAACCAAATTTCAACAACTCAGATGCAAGCTTGCTACCCAGTTAATTATGGTGTAACAGGACTTCAGCTATACGCTGATGGATTTATCAATGCTAGATATGTTGATTGGGATGCTTCCCTTGTAAAATAGTAAGAAATGCTAAATTCTGAGGCTTTAGCTGTTATATCACTAAAGCCTCAAATTCCTAATAGGAGGAAATTCAATGTCTAATATGATAAGATTTATCTTGAAACGACTAGGGATGACTGTTATTATCTTATTTTTCGTTTCTATCATCGCATTTGGTTTAATGAGAATTGCTCCTGGTAATCCAGCAATGATGGTCCTACCTGATGGTGCATCTCAAGAGGCAATTCGTGAAATGGAAATCCAGCTTGGTCTAGACAAACCGCTACCAGTTCAATATTTAAAGTATATAAGTGGAGTATTAAAGGGAGACCTTGGAACATCTATTATTTATAAAGTTCCTGTAAAAAAATTAATCTTTCAAAGACTTCCAGCTACAGCATCACTAACAGTTGTAACAATGGCTGTTTGTTTATTAATCAGTATTCCTCTTGGAATTATAGCAGGTTCCAGGCAAGGAACAATTGTTGACTTATTAGCAACGTTATTTGCGCTTTTAGGTCAGTCAATGTCAACAGTATGGCTAGGTATCTTTGTTATTTATATATTTTCAGTAAAACTAGGTATTCTTCCAGCAATGGGATATGGAACTTGGCAACATTATATTTTACCTGCTTGTACCCTTGGTTATCCAGTAGCCGCACAGGTAACACGTATGGGACGTTCTGGTATTATTGATGTATTAAAAGAAGATTATATTACAGCTACATATTCAAAAGGAATTAGTAAAGCTGTTATTTATACAAAATATGCATTTAAAAATGCGTTAATCCCAATTGTAACTATCGTAGGTATGCAGATTGGTACATATATGGCTGGTGCTGTAGTAGTAGAAACAATTTTTGCATGGCCAGGTTTTGGGCAGTTAATTTTCCAAGCAGTTGGAACTAGAGATTATCCTTTAGTACAGTCTTGTCTGCTTGTATCTGCTGCGATGTTTGCATTAATCAATTTAGCAGTAGACATTCTTAACTCGTTTATTGACCCACGTATTACATTAAAGTAAGGAGGATAAGGATGGAACGTAAAATCATTATTCAGCGTATGCTGAGAAGTAAATTCTTTATGGTAGGAGCAATAACAGCGATTTTAATCATAATCTTATCTGTATTTTCTCCACTTATTGTACAGTTTGACCCTGTAACAAATAGTTTAAAAGATCGTCTTATTGCACCAGAATTTTTATCGAATGGATTAAAGGGACATGTATTTGGAACAGATGACCTTGGTCGTGATGTATTTAGTAGATTATTATTAGGTTCAAGATACTCTTTATTTATAGCAGCAGTAGTAGTTTTCTGTGCAGGTATTATCGGAACTATACTAGGTGCTATTTCAGGATATTTTGGTGGAATTATTGATACCATCATTATGAGAGCTTGTGATATTATGATGGCTATTCCTAATTTAGTACTTGCAATTGCGGTAATGGCAATTTTAGGAGCTAACATGTTTAACATGATTATAGTTATGATTATTACCACATGGGTTCAATATTGTAAAGTAACTCGTAACAATGTAATGGTTATGAAAAATCAAGAATTCGTAAAAGCTTCCATGGTTATGGGAGCATCTCACAGACATATCATGTTTAAACAGATATTTCCTAATGTAACAACACAGCTTATTATCTTAATTTCTCAGCAATTTGGTTGGACTATTCTTCAAGAAGCATCTTTAAGTTTCTTAAGTTTAGGTGTTCAAGCTCCTACTCCTTCATGGGGAAATATGATTGCTGACGGTAGAAACTTCCTGATTACAAGTCCTTGGCTTGTATTTGCGCCAGGTATTGCATTAATGATCACAGTTCTTGCTTTTAACTTTTTAGGCGATGGACTTAGAGATGTACTCGATCCTAAGAGAACTTAATAGGAGGATTTCAGAATGGAAAATAATAAAGAAATTTTATTGGAGATTAAGGACTTAAAAGTTCAGTATACAACAGAAAGAGCCGTTGGTAATGCATTAAATGGTTTAAGTCTTAAAATCCATAAGGGTGAATCCATGGGACTTGTAGGGGAAACAGGTGCTGGAAAGACAACAGCAGCCCTTTCAATCCTTAATTTGCTTCCTGAACCAGCTGGTAAAATAATTGGTGGTGAAGTATATTATGGTGGAAAGAATGTACAGAAGATGACCAAAAATGAAATCGCAGATATTCGTGGTAAAAAAATATCAATGATTTTTCAAAATCCTCTTACATCCTTAAACCCTGTATTTACAATCGGCGAACAGATTGGTATGGTTGTTCGTAAACATGAGAAATGTTCAAAAGAAGAAGTGGACAAAAAGGTAAAGGAACTTCTTGAAAAAGTAGGTATTCCAGGAGCACGTTTAAAAGATTACCCAAACCAATTTTCAGGTGGGATGAGACAGCGTGTAGGTATTGCAGCTGGTATTGCATTAAATCCAGAGCTTCTTATTGCGGATGAACCAACAACTGCACTAGATGTTACAATTCAAGCACAGATTCTTGAATTAATGAAAAGATTAAAAACTGAGAATAATACTTCACTTCTTATGATAACACATAATTTAGGTATTATTTCGGAACTTTGTGAAAATGTTTCTGTTATTTATGCTGGTAGAATTATTGAGTACGGTTCTGTTAAAGAGGTATTTGGTAATCCAATCCATCCATATACAAAAGGTCTTCTAGGAGCAATTCCGTCTCTTGAAGGTAAAAAAGATCGTCTTCATGCAATTCCAGGAAAAATTGCTAATGCAACGAAGGTTCCTTCAGGATGTGCATTCCATCCTCGCTGCGAACATTGTAAAGCAAAGTGTAAGGCAGATATTCCAGGAGTGATTGAGATTAATGAGAATCATTATGTATCATGTTTTTCTGGTAAGGAGGAAAAATAATGGCAGAAAATAAAAAACCTCTTATTCAGGCACAGAATTTAAAACAGTATTTTAACATTCCTGGAAAAGGAACACTTCATGCAGTAGATGATGTAAGTTTTGAGGTATATCCTGGTGAAACATTAGGACTTGTAGGTGAATCAGGATGTGGTAAATCAACAGTAGGTAATGTAATCATGCGTCTTCTTAAAAAGACAGATGGAAAGCTTCTTTTAGAAGGAAAAGATGTTTTTGATGCAACAAAAGAAGAAGCGGCGGAATATAGTAAAGCATTCCAAATTATCTTCCAAGATCCATATTCTTCATTAAATCCACGAAAAACTATAAGATCCATTCTTTCTGAAGCTTATGAGGTTCAAAAACTTTGCACCAAAAAAGAAATTGATGGTAAGTTGATTGAACTTTGTGAAACAGTAGGAATATCCTCTGAATTATTAGATTATTATCCACATGAGTTGGATGGAGGAACAAGACAAGTAGTTGGTATTGCAAGAGCACTATCAGTACATCCTAAATTTATTGTTTGTGATGAACCTGTATCTTCACTTGACGTATCTGTTCAAGCGAAAATTATAAATCTATTAATGGATCTTCAATCAAAATTTGGATTTACATATTTATTTGTATCACATGATTTATCTGTAGTAAGACATATTTCTAATCGCATTGCAGTTATGTATTTAGGACAGATTGTTGAAATTGCTGACACAGATGTAATTTTTGAAAATTGTCAACATCCATACACAATTGCATTATTATCAGCAATTCCAAAAGTAGACGTAGAGAATAAAACAGAACGTATTATATTAGAGGGAGATGTACCATCTCCAATTAATCCAAAAGCAGGATGTCGTTTTGCACAAAGATGTTGGATGTCCTGTGATAAATGTAAAGAAGATAATCCACCATTAATCGAAGTAGAACCAGGGCATAAAGTACGATGTTTCTTTGCATCCGACTCTCAAGAACGAGTAAAGAAAGCAAAAAAAATGAGCCTTTCTAATTATTAAGAAGGATAATATCAAACAAAGGAGGGGGCACTTATTACATAGTGCTCCTCTTTTGTACATTGACTTTTCTGCTATATATGGTAAAATAATAAAATATTAAGGAGTGGAGATGAAGTATAAATGGCAACAATTAAAGATGTAGCAAAGAAAAGCGGTTTTTCTGTTTGTACGGTATCAAGAGCTCTTTCAGGAAAAGGTTATCTAAAAGAAGAGACAAAACTAAAAATTATGGCAGCAGTGGAGGAACTAAATTATCATACAAATACATTGGCAGCCAATTTAAAAACAGGACGTCGCCAAACTCTTGCATTAGTTCTTCCTTCGTTGACAGATATTTTTTATGCTAAATTGGAAAAATACATGGAGTCATTTGCTTCAGAAAAAGAGTATATTATATACCTTATTAATTCAGAATATAGTTTAGAGAAAGAAAAAAAAATTATAAAAACCTTATTAGGTATGGATATTGCAGGAGTTATTATTTCACCTGTTACAAGTGAGTATAAACATATAAAAAAGCTTGGAGATTTTAATATCCCATATGTATATTTAAATAGAACTTTTGAAGATGATCTGTCGCATTGCATTCGTGTGGATAATAAAAAAGCTGCATATGAAGCAGTTAGCTACATGATTAAACAGGGACATCAAAAGATAGGAGCTATTTTTCAGAGTTTTGAAGATAGTTCAAAAAGAGAACAATACGAAGGTATGATGCAGGCATTAAAAGATTATAACATACCTATTGTAGAAGATAATATTGTGTTTGATATTAACCCAGAGGATATTAAAGCTTCAAATATAATGCTTAAGTTATTGCAAAAGCCTAATCGCCCAGAAGCCATTTTTGCATGTAATGATATGACGGCATTTAATATTTACAGAGCTGCTTTTGTGCTTGGACTTAGAATTCCAGATCAGTTATCTGTATTTGGTTACGATGACAGTACGATGGCTAACTTTGTAACACCACCACTATCCACTGTATCTGTTCCAGCAAAGGAAATTGCATCATTGGCTGTTGATTTTATATACAATTATATGGAAGAAGGAATCCGTAAAAAATTCCCTGTCCTAAAGGCATCTTTAGTGATTCGCAATTCTGTAAAAAAAGTGAATATGCAAATTAATAAGAACCCATACGCTGGGTCTTAGCTATGGGTTCTTATATTAATCCAATTTTTTTATTTCCTCTATAATATCTGAAAATTGATTATATTTATCATATAAAGGTTTAGTGGCCTTTCTCCATTCATCCATATCTGTTAGTTCAGTAATGTTTACTCCTTCTTTACGTAAGTTTATATAAATTTCTTCTTCATCAATAATAAGTTTGCTTTTATTGTACTCTTGTGCTAGTTTTGCAGCTTCCATAATTAAATCTTGATATTTATTTCCTAGATTATTCCAGGTTAGCTCACTAATAAGCATAACACTAGGAGAATAAGTGTGAGCATCTTTAACATAATATGGTGCTACTTCATAAAATTTGTTGTAGTAATAACTAATAGGTGGATTTTCAGCACCGTCAATGGTTTTACTTTGAAGTGAATAATAAAGTTCTATATATTCACTTTGGGCAGGTATAGCACCAAGAGAAAGAGCAGTATCAATCATGATACTAGAAGATTGCATGCGAACTTCTAATCCTTCCATATCATTAAGACTAGTGATTGGCTTATCTGTTGTAAAAAAATTTCTTGCGCCTTCATCAAGAAAAGCAAGTGCTCTAATTCCTGGAAAACTATGTTGTACATCTTCAAGAATTTTATCCCCAAGCTCACTATTACAGACATTCCAAAAATGATTGCGATTCGTAAAGAGATAAGGAAGAGACATTGCAGAAATTAGTGCATTTATCTCTGAGCTAAGAGAAGCACTATTTCCGCGATAAATATCCAAAGAACCCATCTTTAAAGAACGATAGCATTGGGTATCATCTCCTAACTGCCCGGAAGGATATATTTCTATTATGATTTCTCCATTGCTTAATTCATTTACTTGTTTAGCAAAATAGTATGCAGTTTCAGACATAATATGTCCGTTTGTATTTACTTCGCCATATTTTAAAATAAATTCAGCAGTTTTAGCTTCTGAAGAGATAGAACTCATATTATATTTTTTTTTAAAAGCTACATGTGCAAGTATGGGAATTAATATTATAAAAATAATAAGTAATATCTTATTTCTTCTCATAGATTCTCTCCTTTGGTTCGATACTTTTATGCACTTTAATTTCTGAAAAATATTCAAGATGATTTCGTAAATAATCGCCATTGAAGTTTAATTGTTCTAATTTATTTAGTAAAGCTAAAGCTTCTGCAGTTTTTATCCTGATGTTAGGGAATTGATTTACACCATGTATAATGCTCATTAAGGATCTTCCAAAATTTAATTTTATTGCAATATCTTGATATCCTAGATCTGCTTCGAGGATATCTATTATCTGATTGAGTTTATACAAGCTAGTTTCTTTATCATTATTTGAATAAGAATATATAAGTTCGTCCTCTAACACGCAAAGTTTTTTCATATTTTCAGAGGTAGAAAGGAACTCCCCTCGTATTTCAATCTCTGAGAAATCTGTGATGAAACGAGCTGCTTCATCGTAAGCGTCTGCTATAGAGTCTAATCCTAAATATGCTCCACTTACACCGCATGTGACAGGAATTTGATGCTCTTTAGCAAGATAGTTTCTTGCTCTTCGTATGCAACTATTCAAGTCAGTAAAACATTCTTTCTTTTCTGTAAATAGGCAAATGGCCATTTGGTTTATCCATATACTATTCAAAACAGTGGCCTCTTCCATATAAAAGAAATTCTTAAGTACTTCTTGAGAAAAATCTCCCATTGAAGACAATGCGGAAGAAGAAATAAGTACAACTTTTAACCAACTATTTTTATGGTTTCTTAATTCTAAGGCAGAGCTCATTTTAGATATAGAGTTTCTCCGATAGAAGAGGTTCCATAATAATATTTTATCCATATTCTTAAAAATGAGCGAGGCTTTTGAAATATCATTAGAATCGGAGTAGGTTAACATAGATAATGTGTCTTCTCTTTCACGAATACGAGCAATAACACGATCCATTATAGAACGAAAATCTGAATCAGTATAAGGTTTTAATAAGTATTCGGCTATGCCTAATTGCATGGCTTGTTTAGTATAGCTGAAATCACTATATGCAGATATAACAATAATTTGTACATCTGGAGATTTCTCGCGTATTAAACGAGCTGTTTCTAGGCCATCCATACGAGGCATTTTAATGTCTAAGAGAATTATCTGAGGATTACATTCCTCCATTTTAGCTATAAATTCTACTCCATCGGTTGCTTTGCACATAATTGATAAGAGGGTAGGATAACTTTCTTTTATAATTTTTTCTAGGTAGTTGCGTTCGTATTGTTCATCATCAGCTAACATTAGGCGTAACATCTTGATTCCTCCGTGTATAATAATTTTGTAGACAAAATAAATTACAAAGTGTTAATAAATTTCCATCAAAGAAAACAGAACAAGTATTTTCTGTTAATTAATTTACAAACAACTTTTAGTTCGGTATAATTTTAGAGTTATTCTTGTCATATTATCAATATGCTCAATCTTTAATACATCATTATTTTTGTAATAAAGTGCTAAACGTTCTTTTACATTGTTAAGTCCAATAGAGGTCTTAGGAATACCATACTCACATTCATTACTAGGTTTGTTTGTCTGAAAACCAATACCATTATCACTGACTACAACCTCCATGTATTCTAATTTTTCTGTGATAAGAATTTCTACACGACCATCTTTTATCATGTCTTTTAATCCATGTTTAATACTGTTTTCAACCAGCGGCTGAATAGTCAGTGGAGGAATAAGAAACTCTTCGCTTGCAAAAGATTTTCTTACATCAAGATAAAAAGTAACTCTGCCCCGTAGATGCAATTTCTGTATGTAAATATAAGCTTCTAGTAAATCAATTTCTTCATCCAAAGGAATTGCAAGAGAATTGACTTCTATACTACTTCTTAAAATTCTTGAAATAGAATGAATAAGTTGAATCGAAGTCTCTTTTTCATCTAGCTGGATATTTCGAACTACAAGACTTAATGTATTAAACAAGAAATGAGGATTGATCTGCATTTGCAATACTTTGATTTTGGCTTCTTGAAGTAGCTCTTTCATTTGATGGTTTTCTTTTAATTCAATAATCATATCCCGAATGGTATGTTTCATATTGTCAAAGGTGCCAGAAACCTGATTTAGTTCTAGAAAATTACGTTCTTCAATATCTGGTGCCTCAAAATTCTTATTTGCAATATTAGTCGCAGCAATAGAAAGCTTCCTAATTGAGCTTAGAATTCTATCGCTTATGCGATAGTTTTGTATGAGTAGAAAAAAGAAGGTAAAAAGCATAGTCAAATTCATAAGATAGAAAAGTTTTTTTAAATGAGTACTTTGTTCTTCAAATCCAATATTCAAATATTTAAGATAATGATTGATCAATTGATTGATACTTCTTTCAAGCTCAAAATCTACCTCATCAATATAATTAATATTTTCAGAAGTATTGGTGTCTATACCTTCTATGTAGTTTTTTGAGATCTGCTGGGAATGCTCCACTACCTGGCGAATTATACGATAATACATTTTAGAGTTGTTATCAAATTGCATTTTAGGAGCTAAAGTAGCTAGATGTTCATTTAAAATTTGACGGTCATCTTCATAATCAAGTAGCAGCTTATTATCCAGGCTTTTACAATAGAGCTTAAAACTTATCTTACGATTGTTGTTAAGTAATACCAGTTCATTAATCTGTTGATAATTTTTTAGTACCTGGTCATTTTTTAACTGAGAAAATAAGTATAGTACAGTATTTGATATCATAAAAATACAGATACATAAAATTAGTATAAAATTGTTGTGCCATAGTTCTTTTCGAACGGATTTCATATTGTCCCTCTTTCGTGATTCTTTGTATTATTTTACACTATTCTGTCGAATAAGAAAAGGTTTATTCTATTATTATTTATAGTAGATACAAGATAAAGCTATTAAAAGAGGTTATCAACCCTCATAAGCCAGTGAGCGATAGCACAAGAATCAATATATAGTTGAAATATACAAAAAAATAAGACTTTATATTTCCATAATCGCGTATATTGAGAAAATTACCCTTTTATGGTAAAATAGTGGAAACAGTGTAATAGGGTAACTATAGTGAGCAGACTCTTTCATATCATGAACACGTTTGTAAAAAAGATTAAATACGTACTTTACAAAAAAAGACATGTTCGTTAAAATATATGTATTCTATGCTAGCTAACAAAGAAAGAGAGATATAATGCAATCGAAACATATTAAACTAAAACATAAAAAATTATGGATCAGCTTGATTACGGTTTTCCTCATCATGATAGTATCGGTATCAGCTTTTTTTATCTGGGCATCCGATTATTACCAAGCGCAGGATGAGGCATTGGATATCCTACAGAGTGATGATACTATTAAAGTTAAGAATAATCTAACGATATTAGCACCTGCAGATGAAACAGATACAGGATTCATATTTTATCCGGGTGCCAAAGTAGAGGCCATTGCCTATTTACCAATTCTTGAGCAGATCAAACAAGAATGCGGCATTACCTGCATATTAGTTGAGATGCCATCAAATATGGCTATATTTGATCAGGATGCAGCTGCAGAGGTTATGGAACAGTTCCCTGAGATAAACAACTGGTATATCGGAGGACATTCCATGGGGGAAGCTATGGCAAGCAAATTTGCGTCTGAGCATGAGGCAGAGATAAAAGGACTTATATTGATGGGAGCATACATCTACGGAGACTATCCACCAAGCAAGGCTCTAACAATATACGGAACCTTTAACTCCAATCTGGAAGAGAAAATTGATTATACCGAGAATATTGTTGTAATTGAAGGGGGTAACCATGCCCAGTTTGGTAATTACGGTAAGCAAAAGGGTGATCCAGATGCTACAATTACAGCAGAAGAACAGCAATATATCACGGTACAGGCTATGAAACAATTTATTAGTGAGATGGATAAATAATAAACGATAAAAGGAGCTAGAACAGGGGAATTGCCTCGGTTGAATGCTTTGATTGAGTTTTGTGATAAAAGAAGGACATGAGATGTAAAAATTTCATGTCCTTTCTTTTATGATACATTTAGCTTCCTAGTTAGATGTTATCTTAGGGACGTTTAGAAGTAGTACATAGAGATAGTAGTTGAGAGAAATTTCAACTGAAAACAAAATAGAACATTAAGAAATGGATAGATTTGTAAATAATAATTGACAATGTATTAACATAAGCATATGCTTAAACTATAAGTTTGAGCATATGCATGATGCGGTATTAGTTTTAAATAGTATTACTTTACTAATATTTCAAATAACATTCTCTTTTTACTTTGAAGGCGAGGATTAATGTTCAAAAACCGAATTGGTTCAGAAAGGATAAATGATAGTATACCTTTTATCATTTATTTTGAGGAAAACTCTATGCTAATTTACTTAACTATTATTGATTCATCAGAAGATAAACGAAAATTTGAGAAAATATACATAGGATATAAGCAGACAATGTACTATGCTGCTAACCGAATTTTAAAGGATACTTATGCTGCTGAAGATGCTGTACATCAAGCTTTTTTACGCATCATTGACCGCTTAGAAAAAATAGATGAAAACGATCGTCATAAAACAAAGGCATTTCTCGTTGTAATAGTTGAAAATATTGCTATAGATATATATCGTAAACGTAAGAGGGATAATATTTTTTCTTTCGATGAATTGGAACTGTACATAGCAGATGAATTTTTACATAATCAGGATGAAAAAGATGAGGTATCTTGTGCAATTGAAAGATTGCCGATAAACTACTCTACGGTTCTTCGTTTGAAATATTCACAAGGATATAGCGATGCTGAAATCGCTACCTTTCTTGGCATTACAGACGAGAATGTCCGTAAGCGTATTTCAAGGGCAAAGAAAAAACTAAGACAATTGTTAGGAGGGGAAGGTGTAGCCAAATGAGTAGGATTATAAATGATGAATTTCTCTATACCCATATGCCAAAAGTAGAGGAGATGATGCTAAAGAGAATTCCTCTAGAAACTGAACTTTCCCATAAATTTTCATGGCAATTTCAACGAAAGATGAAGGTATTGCTGAAATATGAAAGACGTACTCCTGCCATGAGACAGTTTGTTCATCAAATGAAAACAGCAGTGGTCATACTTAGTATTGTCCTATCAATGACCTTTGGAGCGGTCATGAGTGTAGAAGCTTATCGGGTGCGACTCTTTAAATATGCAATAGAGATATGGGAAAAACTTACTTCTGTTGTTATCCATAGTGAAGACAATGCAGATTATGATATATTAACTCCAATTGAACTAACATATGTTCCAGACGGTTATTATTTATTTGAATTAGAAAATAACCAATATGAAGACATAGTCATCTACCAAAATGATGCTGGTGCTGAAATTTACTTTTCACAAAGACTTGTTACTCAAAGCGAGTTTATATTTGACTCTGAAAATGCGGATAAGGATAATATAATCATTGAAGAACAAACAGTATATATACTAGTAAACAAAAATACAACTCAGTTATACTGGTACGATAAATCCACCCTATATTCTTTAATAGGAAGTCTTGATAAATTGGAACTTATCAAAATGGCAGAAAGTATTATAAAAAAATAAAAAATATAATTTTAAGTGTCACAAATCCCCTCTCTCTTTCGTTAATGTTATATCAAAGATGAAAGAAAGGAGGGTTTTTTTATGAGGAAGAGAATTGTATCTTTAGTTCTTAGTAGTTTTATTTTATTCACAGTAAGCACCCAGGTAGTCGCTGCTGAATTCAATATGCCATTACCATCTACAGCAGAGTTTACAGTGAGACCATACATGGACTATATTGTTCAGGCACATGGAAGCATTTATATTGACGCCAAGGGTGTTGCGACTGTAAGTAGCTCAGTTTATGGGTACCAAGGCACAACCACTCGTGTAGAGATTAGTGCAAATCTGCAACAATATAAAAATAATAATTGGGTTACAATTAAAACATTTACTGCCCAAAGCGATTCCCATAGGACAAGCTTGAGTGAGACTCACAGCGTGAGCAAAGGGTATTCTTATCGTGTGCAGGCAACCATCAAGGCTTATAGCGGTTCTTCACTTGAAACTCAAACAGTTACAAGTAGTGAAGCGAAGTACTAAGAATTTCATCTATTATCTTTTAAAAAGAAAGAAGAGGCGATTCCAATGATTAATTAAATGCATCATAATCTAGGAGGAAATAGATATTAATTATTCTAAAAGGAGGTTATAACTATGAAGAAAAAATTAATAGTATTATTATCAGCGCTACTTATAAGTACAATCAGTGCCCCAGGAGTAATAGCTGCCACAATAGAAGCAGGAGCTATGAATGAAAGTATTTTACTTGAAGAACATATTCATTCTGAACTATGTTCCTTAGAACTTGTCACAGAAAATGATGATGCAACTATTGAACCATATGGTGCTTTTTGTTGGCTAGGAATACATAGTTGGAGTAGTTGGACAGAAACAGGAAAAGTTAATTCACGACCAGGTTATTGTGTGTACAAAGCAGTAAACTATAAAAGAACATGTGATTGTGGAGAAGTAGATACAAAGACAGAAGTAGAAACATCTCGCATGCATGTTTTCAATATCTATGGAGGTATCGTTGTTCAAAATGGTAGACAGTTTAGGGTTTTAAAATGTAGTTGTGGAGCAAGTATACAAGAACCAATCTCATAATACTTATTAGTACAATGATATTGTCCTATAAAGATTTTTTCTATTACTAATGAATCGTCTAATATCCACGAAAATTCTATAAGAATATGTTTATTAGCATTTATAAAGATGAAACGCTAATTACATAGGAATTTTCGTGGAATTTTATTAAGTTAGGTAGGTGAATTATGTTTTTTATCAAGTATTCATGGATTAATATATTACGAAATAAAAAAAATTATATCCCACTTTTTTTTATTTTTGTATTACTGCTACTTATTCTTATATATGCTTTTAGCATACGTAAAAATGCATTAATCGCTTATGACAAAGATTTTAAGGAACAAATTTATGGAGTAGCCATAACTACAAAATCAGATTATTACAATGCTAATTCGATACCTGTTATAAGCGAAGAATTGGCAAAAAAATATGCCTTGTCCAACTATGTAATAGATTACTATACTCTTGAAGAAATATATGCTAGCTCTGATACTGTAAAACCTACTTATCCTTCCATGATCGAATACATAGGAGATAACTTTAACCTTGCAGCTTACTCCGATATCAGTAAATCTCTTGAATTTATATCTGGCAAAAGAATATTAGTAGAAGGGAATTATGCAAGAAACCCAGATGAGTGTAATATAAGCATTGACCTTGCACAGTTAAATAATTTTACTGTTGGTAGCACCTTTATATTACAATTATGGAAAAATAAAAATGTAAAGTTTACAGTTGTTGGATTATATTCTAATGCAACATCAGAAACTGGAAGTGAATTTGATTTTTTAATACCAGATATTGATAAAAAAACTGGTACAAGGACATTTGCAGGAAATGATTCTATTCGGTGTAATGACATATTAACTGTAACAGGAGGGAATCATACAGAAGGATGGCTTAAATATAAAACAGCTTTTTATTATATGTCTAATGAACAAACTACACATAGCTTTAGAGAGAGTGTTAATAGAATACTTCCTACTTCTTTTACAATGTTAGATAGCTTAGGGACCATACAGTTTAAACGACAGCTTATAAATGGAATAGAAAATAGCTATCTATGGGTCTTGATCATAAGTGGAATTATCTGTTCTATTTTTTTCTCACTTTTAATTTTCCATATTTTTAAATCACGTATTTACGATATTGGTGTATTGCGAGCAAGAGGTTTATCAAGAAAAAACACAGCAAGATTGCTTTCCTGTGAAATCTTTATAACTTCTATAACAGCACTTTTGGTGGCAGGTATTATATACTACTTTACTTTTATTTCATTAACTGAACTTTTATACTTTTTCCAAAGAAATCATATTAACAATGTTATGTGGTATGATCCAGCTGGAATCAGTGTAGAAATAGCTAATACAGTTCTCGACTATAAGTTTCATGCCACATTAAGTTCTTTTGAATTAATATGTGGTTTTATAATGTCTGTTGTATTTACTGTTCTGATAGGAACTGCAAGTGTATCCTATATTGCACGTAATGAGCCAATGCAAATTATGAATGATTTATAATGGAGGTAGGGATGTGACTGCTTTAAGTGTATGGGGAAGTTTATATAAATATATTGTCAGAAACATAATCTATGTATTAATTTTATGTACAGCATTTACTACTATAAATTTATTTATAAATACTCTGTTTACAGCGTCTAAACTCCAATCATATTTTAATTTTTTACTTCAAGAAGGATTGATTGATGACATGAAAAGAACTCTTCTAACTAGTACCCTGCAAATAACAGTATCGTCGCTTATACCAGCAATAGTAATTATAATTTCTTCCTGTATTCTGATACTTCCTTTCGTTCACTATATTTTCTGTATCGGAAGAGGTTATGAGATTGGTGTATTGTTAGCATTGGGGTTAAGTAAAGGTAAAGTATGGAAACGTTTTGTTTTAGAGAATGTGATTCTTATATGTGGGAGTATTATTATATCACAAGGTATAACGT
>JAEWHU010000214.1 GCA_023387635.1 Bacillota bacterium | reverse complement strand
GTATTCTTTTCAATGTTAATACTTTATATCCAAAATATTCACACATTCTACGGATTTGTCTATTTAACCCTTGTGTTATAATAATCTGAAATGTATTTTTATCAAGTGCTTTAATTTGACAAGGTTTCGTAACCGTATCTAATATTGGAACTCCTGCAGCCATTCCTTTTAGAAACTCTGCAGTAATATTACCATTGATTGTAACAATATATTCCTTTTCATGATTGTTACCAGCTCTTAATATTTTATTTACGATATTACCGTCATTGGTAAGTAATATAAGACCTTCTGAATCTTTGTCTAATCTACCTATTGGAAATATTCTTGAACCATAATCAATAAAGTCAACAATATTATCTTTTTCACGTTTATCTGTTGTACATACAATACCCCTAGGTTTGTTAAAGGCGATTAACACCAATTTTTCTTCTCGTTTAATTACTTTGCCATTTAATGAAACCATTTGCTCAGGACTTACCTTACTTCCAGTAACAGCAACAACTCCATCAATCATTACTTTTCCATCAGCTATAAGTTTATCTGCTTCTCTTCTTGAGCATACACCGGCATCACTTAAATATTTATTTAATCTCACTTCATTTAATAACTCAGTTTCATTCTCTATTAACCGTTTCGTTCTTTTTGCCATCTTGGCTCCTATCCTTTAATTCTACTCCCTCATTCCAAAAAAATGATGAGTATAAATGTTATTTATTTTCATAATTATCTAATATATTATAACAGCAAGCATTAAAAAGTACAAGCGAAAAGGTGCCCTCACTAGGAGCGACACCTTTTATATTTTAATACATTTTAATTATTCATTTTGAGCAACTTGATTTGCTGTTTCTTCAAGTTTTAAGTAAAATTCAGCTAATGCACTGTCAGAATCTGCAGCTTTTTTCATTTTATCATTAACATCATAAATAAGCTCCATTACTTCTTCAGAACTATGAACAGTTTCTAAATAAGCGGCAGTTTCATCATCAACATTACCAAGGTAAATATAATAATTACCATCTTCATTGGTTTTTACATAAAAGGCATTCAAGGCTGGTGCTAATGTATCAATACTCTTAAACTTAACATCATGATAAGCATAAGCAATAAAACTTCCTTCTTCTGGACCCTTTTTAGTATATACATCAATGTTACTATAATCTTCAATATAATTGGTTTGTCTTTCTAAGTTATCTAAATCAATTAATGAAGTATCATTAACAATACCTTCAAACTTTGATATATCTTTACTTAATTTAGCAGATAAATATTTTGAAATTAATTTATTTAGTTTTTTATCTTCATTCTTTTTAAGTTCATCATTTTCTTTTTCAATAGCTTTATTAGTATCAGAAGTCATTCCATTATCTTCTGCAGCAGTTAAATTATCTATATCATTACTTGCAACCTCTAAATCATCATCAGTTGCACCTTCTCCTGCATTAAAAGTAACTATTTGTCCTTGATCCCCATTCGCTACATCTTTTGCTGATGGACCAATAATCGAAAAGGTAACTAATCCTATTCCCATTGTACACATACTTACTAATAATACCATTTTTTTATATTTAAGCTTCATATTATTCTCCTTTTAAAAACCCTCAGGACTTTATTAATTAATATCATAATATCAGACTTTTAGAAAGATTGCAACATATATTTTTTATTTTCGTAATATATTTAACACTTTTGTAACATTTGAGTTATAAATAAAGAGTACTACTGATTTTCTTATAAAAGAATACTTCTTATGAATTCTTATTTACTTATACCTTTTTATGTATTATAATAGAACAGTCCATTGTGTATATTTGCATCTATAGCTCAGTTGGATAGAGCATTCGCGTCCGAAGCGAAGGGCCGCTGGTTCGAATCCAGTTAGGTGCATTTTTGATTAGAAGCTTCATAACCTGTTAGCATATATTCTTTTTCATAATACTCTAGAAATATATCGCATCCTTTTCTCTTGAATATATGTAAACATTGTTAGATAATACATCTTCTATTGGTACTTGAGTTTGATTAATATCTCCTACCATTCTTATTAGATCTTCTTTTATTAAAGAATCATCTTTTTCAATTAAAATTATTTCATGAATACTGCTAGGTAATATGTATAAATCCGAATGTAGTTTATTTGCTATGTTACTAAGTACATTAGGATATAATAAGCAGCTAGCTCCGTTAATCCCCTTTTTATTTGATAAAACATACATATCTTTTGTTGCATAGCTGTCCCTTCTACTAAGACTTTCCTCTACATCAATATCCATATTAGTATAATCATGGTCGACATTTTCCATTGAACCGTTATTCGAATTGTTATTAAGTAGATGGCTTACAATTTCATTTATTGTCTGTACTACTGGAGGAAAAAAGGTTATAGTATTCTCTTTTGCTATTTTTTTTAGTTCTTCAATTGTAATATTCCAGTATTTCATTAATTCATTATTAATTCTAATTGTTCCAATCCCATCTGTACTATGTTTCACTAAGCAATGAAACGTAATTGCCAAATCTAAAAAAGGTATATGAGGAATTGTACTTAATAAATATTTGTTTTTATTATAATTAACAAGACGAAAAACTATTCTTGATTTCATTTCAGTAAGTTCATATGGGACGTTTATGTTACTAATCGTTTCGTCTTCTATGGAGCGTTTATATTCATCAATAATATTTTCTACAATATTCTCAATGGAGTAACACGCTAAATAATTTTGATAGTAAGAATTCAAATAAATACTTGGAGATATGCTACTACCCCCTCTTAAAATAATTAATCCATCTAGTTCTACAGAATTATTTTTAATAACATGAGTAATGTGAATGTCATAATTATTACCTAATATCTCTTCAATCTTGGTTTTAATTAATGCGATAAACTCTTCAAATGACATAAAGCTTGGTAATTTGTTCGTAGGCATATTCGGCTCCCATCTGCGTACTCTATACGCGTGCAATTATAAAATTCATCAACAAATTATTAGAACAGCATAACTTATTTAATATCTATTAAAAAAAGAATATATAACTTAGAAAAGACTAAAGGATAAAATTATAACGAAAATAGCATATGAAAATGTAATTTAAAAAAGTAAGAATAAAAGAATAAAGGAAAGTATTTGAATAAAGAATTAAAAGAAAAAGGAAAGTATACGGATAAAGAATTAAAAGAAAAAAGAAAGTTTACCTATAAGAATCTAAAAAATAAGAAAATTTGCGAATAAAGAATTAAATGAAAAAGGAAAGTATACGGATAAAGAATCAAAAAATTAATGAAAGTTTGCGAATAAAGAATTAAAAGAAAAAAGAATGTTTACCGATAAGAATCTAAAGATTAAAGAGAGTATATTAATAATGTATCAAAAGAATAAAGTAAGATTAAATAAATATTGCAGTAAGGAATAAATTAAGCATCGAATATTAAGATTTCAATGGATTACGAAATGGAATCTAAGGAATGAAATAGGGGAAGTTAATTTAATAAATAAGATACATATTTAAAGACAGAGACAAGTAAAGAAAAAGATAATTAAAAAATTATTACCAAAATATATCTATACATATTTTACCAAATAATTAATATAG
>JAEWHU010000187.1 GCA_023387635.1 Bacillota bacterium | reverse complement strand
CTATATTACGATATAGAGAACTATGGAGGAAATAATGAAAAGAAAGATATTGTTTCATAAGGGTGGAACAGGAGCTGTAAGCGCAAGAGTTACAATTCCACCAGAATTTTTAGAATTAATGAAAATTACAGAAGATGATAGAGATGTAGAAATAACATTTCAAGATGGTAAATTAATAATAGAAAAGGCTGGTGAATAATATGAATGTTAAAAACACAGATTATAAAGAAATATTTTTTAAAGTTTTAG
Source organism: Bacillota bacterium (assembly GCA_023387635.1). Taxonomy (GTDB): domain Bacteria; phylum Bacillota; class Clostridia; order Lachnospirales; family Lachnospiraceae; genus Anaerocolumna. The sequence goes on along the minus strand of JAEWHU010000187.1, from coordinate 4,592 downwards.
ATGACTTAGGAAGTGAAGTTTCTATTGATAGTTTTTCATCTGCTTTTAATTCACTTGTTTGTATTATTTTAGATAATAAGACTTATACAGATTCAGAAAAGATAAAGTATATTGAAGATGTTCGTAGTGCCTATAATGAAGCTAGATCTAATTTTCTAAATGAAGTCTAATTTTATATTTTTAGAAATTGAAAAATACAATTGTTATAATTTAGACCAGGGAATTAATAACTCCCTGGTCTTTTACCTAAGATTTTTAATTAATATTCAAGTAACTTTCTCCACGTCTGTCTATCAATTAAAGTTGTATTCGTAGGAATACCTACTGATTCTTTAAATTTGTTTACTGCATTTTTATTTGCAGGTCCTATAACTCCTGTATCACTTCCATTACTTAAAAATCCTTTTAGTATTAGAATCTTTTGCATTATAGTAACTACCCCACGTTGTTCTGCACCCTTAAGCTCTGGTAGCTTCTTAACTAATTCTTCTGTTGCAACTCCATCTTGTTTTAAACCTACAACTCCTTGTAGTATCTTTATATATTCTTGCATTTGTGGTGCTATATTTGAATTTGAGCTAGCAAAAACTCTAACTGTATTTGAAATCATATCATCATCTCCTATATCATTACTAACTAACCTACTTTTAAAATCTTCCCACATACTAGGACTATCTAACATAGTTCTAGGACAGTGTTTTAAACAAGCATCATAGTGTCTAATAACATTTTTACTAGATATATTTAAATCCTTCATAATCTTTTTAACAACTTCTATAGCATTACTTCTAGCCTTTGAGAAATCTCCATTAACACATATTTCAATTCCTATTGAATTATAGTTATTCGCTTCTGCTATAGGAGCATTTCCGTACTTCTTACCGCTATGCCATGTAGCAGTTGAATACTCTGCTAGTTGTATAGCTTTAGTATCATCAACTATAAAATGACATGATGAACCTACTTCTCCACTATTCCAATACTTATAGTGATTATCTGCACCTGCTGATGGATTATCTGTTTCGTGTATGATAATAAACTTAGGATTGTTTGAATTTAATTTTCTATTATAATTGATTAGCTTCTTTTCTATTTGCATTATCATCATCTCCTTTTATATTATCTGAAAGCTTCTCTCCTTGATTTTCTATTATATTTTTAAATTTACTAACAAATCTAACTAAGAAAGGTGGGGAGATTACTTCTAGTTTCAATATATTTTCTATGATAGAAATTAGTTCATTGAAAATAAGCCATAGAGCTGTTACAAGGCCAAAGAAAGTACTTACTGGAATAATTATTCCTATATGCTGACCAACATTAATAATTATCCAATCAACTATAATTCCTACAGCTACTAGCACCCCATAGAACATTTTTTAATTATTCCCCAAATTCCAGTTCTACTTTTAAGTTCTTTTCTATATCCAGCAGCTACTATTCCAAATTATATAATCAGTTAACATTACAACTAATAAAATTAAAATAACAGGAAAAAGAATCCCTAGTTTGGCTGATAAAAAAGCAAATGTGGTTACAAATAGTCCTTTTACTGTACTTGTTTTTTCCATTTATACACCTTCTTTCAATAAAAATAGGCATAAAAAATACACCCTGTTAAGAGTGCTTTTCTATGCCTTTGTATTTAGTTCTTATGTCGCATAATTTTCCTATTGTAAGATGTAATGAACAGATTTTTTTATTGATAAGGAACTTCTATATAAATCCCTTCTTCTGTTTCTAGTGGGAAAATACCCATTTCATTCCATGTCATAAGTACAATCTTAGATAAATTTTCGATATGTACTTCCCCATTCCAATCAGGGTATTCGTTATTCATAACAGATAATATTCTTCCTAATTCAATCCAAATATCTTTAATATAAGTTTCTGCTATTTTATCATCTATACTCTTCTTCATCTCTTCATACGAATTCTCATCTAAAATTTCAGATATTCCAATTAAGTTCCCATATACTATACATGCTAACCTTAAAACATAAAATGAGCTAAGCTCAATTCTATTTAATAAGGTATCTATATCATTAGATACTCTGTACTCATCAATATATTGTTCACATTTATCTTTCTCTAAATCAATAATTTGAAATAAATATCCTATATTCATATCGTATCCTACATAAATACTTGATATTGATAACTTAGTAGCTATGAATTCAGCCCATATTGCATTAGCATGTATTTTTAGAACTTCGTTAAAATCTCCCCTTTCTTTCATAATGTAATCTACACCAAATAATCTAGCTCTTATTATATCATCATGAACATGGCAAAGTTCATGATGTATTAAATGAATGGCTAATTTTGAGGTTTCTGAATTATCACTAAATGCATGAAATAGAATAGATTTATCAATAAATACAGTAATACAATGTTTACCATTATTAACATATGATAAAGTCTTTCCAAAAGCTCTACCAGTATCGTCATTAGTATATTCTACAGTCAATCCATTCAACAATTGAAACTCTGTTAGTTCTTTCCCAAAGTCATTAGGTACAATAAATGACTCTAATAACTCTACATTTAAATCTTTACTTAACTGTGAAATTAAATCAGTAGTTGCATTTTCATAATCCTTTTTATAATGTATATATTCACCCTCAAAACAATTTAATAATATCTTCATAATTGCTCCTTTGCATAAATTTAATTTTATATACATTATAGCTCATTTCAAACATAAAAATAAAACTTTATACTATACTATTAATTTTTCTAATCTATTAGCTACTTCTGTTTTATAAGTCGCATCCTTAATCTGTTCAACTGTTATTATTCCTTGCTTAATAAGAGAAATTAACTTTTCTATGTATAATTCATTCATTATATTAATCCCTCCTGTTTAAGTAGTAGTAAATCTACTGTATTCTTTAAGTCCTTTACTTGATCTTCTAATCTCGGTGTATCAGTAAATATTAAGAAATTACCTTCTGTTATATTTTGTTCTTCTATAAGAATTTTATCTTTATTAGTGTCTATTTTGGATTGTCTATCCGTTGAATCTGTATATTGTATTTTTGTTATCACTTTATACACCTCCTATAATATTTGTTATCTGATTATTTGCACAGAATAACGTAAAGTCACTTACATCGAATATATAATTATCATCTGAGCTTTTTGATAAATATATTGCAATTACATCACCTATTTTAATATCGTTGAAATCTTCAGTATAGAGTGTTCCAGGAGTAGTAGCTGGATTAAGTCTTTCAATTCCTGCTGGTACTCCATTAATATAAATTTGTGAAGTACCTACTATTGTAGAGTTCCTTCTACGAGCTCTATATTTAACTCTTATACTACCAGCGTTATTAACTTTTATTGATTTAACCATTACAGGTGGTGTCTTGCCACTTATATAATTATTGTCATTACTACTCATAGCAAAAATATAATCCCCAACTATTAGTGTAGCTGGTGGAATTACATTACCTACAACTCCATCAATAGTAACGCCACTTTTTATATTACTTGGAGTTAAATTACTCAAGTCTAGTGTCCCTTGTTTTAAACCATCTTCAGTTCCAAAGTTTTTTGTACTTCTTACGTCACTGGCAATGACTGTTCCATACTCACCCCCTTCACCCTGTAATATAAAATTTCCTGTAGTTGCATTATATCTAACTGTATAAATACTTCCAGCCTTTAAATTACCACTCGATAAAGCATTTCCATTGCTTTTTACAATTGGTTTAGCACCTAATGTATTTACATTTAAAGTAACTGCTCCTGTATTTTGAGTACTATTTTTAAATGATATTGCCATACCATCAACGTATGCTGTAGGTTGTGGGTCAAGTGTTATTACCTTTGTATTTGTTCCTGTTGCAGTTCCATAAGCAGGTTGTCTCGTATAATCAGACTTTTGCGAATCAACTTCTCTTTTTAAGTCTTCTACAGTAATTTTAACTTTTCTTTTATCAATTATTATAATATTTATTATGATAATATTATAATATTTGCTTAAATAATTTAAGACCCTCCTATGAATTACCTAAAATATTTAAACCAAAAAGCCGTAGACTCTAAGTATTTTTATAATACTTTTGCCAACGGCTTTAAATATATTATTTAAAAATAGAAATATCTATTCATTTTACTTTTTACTAATAACTGAGAAGTTCCTGTTTTTTCCCATTTTTCAACCTGTTCTATAGCTTCTTCAGGACTTTTTCCTAATCCTACAAGTACACCTGATAAAATAAATTCTTGGTATAAATGTTCCGGATTAATTCCTTCTTTAGATTCTTTTAAAGCACGATTAACTAATGGAGTAATATATTTTATCCAATCATCAGGAGTAAAATTAGATGTATCCTGCTTCATTGTATTTTTATTACTGTTTAATGTGAATAAATAATTATACTTTGAAGCATGCTTTATTTCATCTGTTATTATATCAAATAGTGTATCTCTATAAGATCCTATAGGCAATCCCCTCTTAATATCCCTATACTTTTCTACCGCTCTTAGTTCACCAAATAGTGCATTTGTAATACCATCCAAGTATGATTTAGGCTTTTCAAAAGTTTCTGATTTACCCATTGGTACTTCATTTCCTGTGA
>JAEWHU010000167.1 GCA_023387635.1 Bacillota bacterium | reverse complement strand
GTTTTATTCTTGGTATTGGAGTTGGCATTTTTCTTATGATAAACGGTGATATAACATCTGGTGGGTTGATGGCGTTTATAACATTACTCTGGAAGATGGCGGAACCATTCAATGGATTTGTAGATATTATAACCAACCTATTAAACACAATGGTTAAGGCTAGAGGGCTGTTTGAGGTTATGGAAAAAAAAACAGAGGACTTACATAATGGGATGACACTATATAATAGTGCACTATCAAATAGTGCACCAGAGATTGACTTTCAGAATGTATCTTTTACATATGCTACTGAGAATAATGATGTATTACGTGATGTCACCTTTCATATTGAAAAAGGGTCAACAGTTGCATTAGTTGGTCCAAGTGGTTCGGGAAAAAGTACCTTAGTACGTTTATTATATCGGTTTTATGATCCTATATCAGGGGAAATAATGATTAATGGTCTTCCGCTGAATACTTATTCGATATCAAATTTAAGAAAAAGTATGTCCATTGTATCCCAGGATGTTTTTATATTTGATGGTACCATACGTGAAAATTTAACACTTATTAATAAAGAAATAACGGAAGAAGAATTAATAGAAGCCCTGGAATATTCACAAGCCATGGAGTTCGTGAACAAACTTCCCCTAGGGCTTGATACAAAGGTTGGAGAACGTGGAGTTAAGCTTTCACATGGTCAGAAACAACGAATCTCCATTGCACGTGCCATATTAAAAAAATCAAATATTATTATATTAGATGAGCCTACCTCTGCTCTAGATGTTGATACCGAAATGTCATTTCAAGAAAGTCTTGGAGTGTGGTCAGCAGATTGTACAAAAATAGTAATTGCTCATAGGCTTAGCACTATTCGAAATGCGGACTATATTATCTTTTTAGATGAAGGTCAAATTATAGAACAAGGGAAACCAAGTGATTTATTAGCACAAGGAGGTAGATTTAAGGAGTACTGTGTGAAATCAAATATTCAAGTATAACGATATAGTAGTATAGATAAAAATCAAAATCACTAGTTTAAAGAAAATATCTCCAGCTACATTGCCCCTTTTGTTAGACAACAAATCTAACGAAAGGGTTTTTTCTATGCCTAGAAGTATTTACTCATCAGAGATTCTTTGAACTCTTCAAAAGTTCCTTTCGTTATTCTCCGGCTCTAAAAAAAGATTTACAAAATTATCCAATTTAGGTATTTATTATAATGACAATGCATATATTATAGTAACAGTGAAATTAGGCTGTAAAAGTAGTAAAAAAGTGATGAAAGGGGTGATACCAGTGGACAGGCAGTAGATACATAACTTTCCTATTATATAGTAAGTTCGTCTATGTCTATTAAATGAAAAGGAGAAAAATGATGAAGAGAAGAAATGTGATAAGTATATTGATGGCGCTTGCAATGTTAATAACTTTGCTTCCTGGTGTGAATGCAAAGGCAGCTACAAGTTGGAATCAGGTATGGAGCGATGAATTCAATGGAACTTCCTTAAATACATCCAATTGGGTGGCTGAAATTGGTACAGGTAGTAGTGGATGGGGAAATAATGAGTTGCAGTACTATACGAACCGTACACAAAACCTACAAGTAACTGGCGGAAATCTTGTGATAACAGCACAAAAAGAATCCTATGGTGGAATGAATTATACCTCGGCAAGGATAAAGACCCAAGGACTTCATAACTTTACATATGGAAAGATTGAAGCAAGAATTAAGCTTCCTACTGGACAAGGATTATGGCCTGCATTTTGGATGCTTGGAGCAAATAATCCATCGGTTGGTTGGCCATATTGCGGAGAAATTGACATAATGGAACATGTAAACAATAGTTCTGTTGTTCATGGAACTGTACATTGGGATGCAAATGGTTATGCCAGTTATGGAAATGTATCTGGTAATATTGATTTTTCACAATTCCATGTATACTCCATAGAGTGGGATGCAAATTATATTAGGTGGTTTGTAGATGGAATACAATTTAACGAAATCTTAATTACAAACGGTACCGGAAATACTGAAGAATTTCAAAAACCATTTTTTATACTACTTAATCTTGCAGTGGGCGGAAATTGGCCAGGAAGCCCTAACAGTTCAACGCCTTTTCCATCACAAATGTTAGTTGATTATGTACGTGTTTATCAGGCATCCACTTCCACAAATATTGTAAGTGGTGGAATTTATACATTAACTGCTAAGTGTAGCGGCAAGGTATTAGATGTAACAGACGTTTCTACAGCAGACGGTGGAAAAATGCAACAGTGGACAAACTATACTGCAAACAACCAGAAATTCAGAGTGGATGACATGGGGAACGGGTATTATAAGCTAACAGCAGTACATAGCGGGAAGGTGCTTGATGTACCAAGCGCATCAACATCCACTGGAGTTCAACTACAGCAATGGACGGACAATGGTAGTGATGCTCAAAGATGGAGGATTGTGGATGTGGGAGGCGGTTACTACAAACTTATCAATAAAGGGAGCGGACTAGCAGTAGATGTATCCAGTTCTTCAACAGCGGATGGAGCAATAGTACAGCAGTACACGGATAACAATACAGATGCTCAAAAGTGGTCATTTACTAGAGTTAACTAGCATGAAGCAGCATTGATAACTTAGCATATGGCTTTTGCTATGATGATGTAAATGGCCAAGCAGCTTATCTTGAAGTTGGAGATCCAAAAGGTTTAATAGTAAGAGTTGGTTGGTAATTACCTATTACTAAATATGAATGAATAAATGAATGAATAAATAAATGAATGATAAGCCTACCCCTTTCGGTGGGCTTATTATATTTTAGGGAGTTTTGATTGAAAAAAATAGTAAAAATAAAATAATGATACCAAATTTAAAAAAAGATACCTTTTAATTGTATATTTTTTCCAATACAATAAGAATACCACATAAAACGAAAGTGAGGCGATTGAATTCATTTATTTTTTAATTTAAACGGCGTAACTAAAAACCAATAATTTAAAAAAGGAGGAAATCTATGAAGCAAATTATGGCAAAGGAAAAATGGTTAAAGCGTAGATTATTAAGTTTGATTCTAGCATTAGCCATGGTATTAGGAGGAATTTTATTACCAGTAGCAGGAGGAGCATGGGAAGTTCAAGCAGCAGAATCAACCATCACTTCCATGACATACTTTTCTACTAATGATGGCCCTGTTATATCTAAATCAGGTGTAGGAACAGCCAGTTATGGTTTCGTAATGCCTATTTTTAATGGTGGTGCCGCTACATGGGAGAATGTTTTGAATGATTTAGTGGTAAATGTTAAGGTAAATGGCAATTGGGTAAATATTGATAATACTAGCTTAGTTTATAATCAAAACTGGGGAAATTGGAGTGATGGTGGATTTAATGGATATTGGTTTACCGTTTCAGAAACTACATATCTTAGGTTAGCTTCAAAAACAAGTGGAGTTACACTTGATTATACTTTAGTATTCACTAATATAGAAAAGGCTACTATTACATCAATGACTGCAACACAGGGACCATTGATAACTGCAGGTGTAACAGGAAGTGTTGGATTTACTTATCCTATATTTAATGGAAATGCAGCCATTCCATATGCAGCAGTAGCAGAAGATCTAAAGGTATACGTGAAAACTGTAAGTAGTAGTGTGTGGATTGATATTGATAATAATGCAGCGAGTGGATGGATTTATGATCGTAATTTTGGTCAGTTCACAGATGGGGGCGGTGGATACTGGTTCACGGTAGATGAGTCAATCCATGTTAAATTAGAGTCTAAAACCTCACATGCATCTTTGATTTATACCATAACTTATACAGAACCAGTTAGAAATACGTATAATCTAACTCCTTATGATGGAACTAATTTTGTAGCAAGTGAGACTGGTGCCATTGGTATTCCACTTCCAAAGATTGATGGTAGTGCTGCAGTGAAGTCAGAGCTAGGTAAATTTGTTTATGAAATAAAAGTAAATGGTCAATGGGTGGAACTAGGTAACTTTAGTCAGAGTGGCTTTAGTTATTCGGCAAATGGCTATAATAATCTATCAGACGCAAATCAATGGGGATATTGGGCAGATTATATCTATGGTCTATGGTTTCAGCCTATCCAAGTAAATATGGAGATACGTATCGGATATCCACTAAATGGACAAGTAGGTGGTAATATTGGAAATAATTACGTTACCTATACCTTTGTAGGTAATCCTAATGCTCCCAGACCAGATATATCAGATCTTGGCAATATAGAGCTTGGTACAACAGATAATTCTAATATAGAGGGAATGAATCTTATATGGAATGACGAATTTAGTGGCACTAGCTTAGATACCAGTGTATGGAATTACAATACTGGATACTATATAAATGATGATCCTAATAGTTGGGGTTGGGGTAATAATGAACTTGAGCATTATACCAATAGTACAAAGAATGTTTTCTTAGAAAATGGAAACTTGAATATTAAAGCATATGAGGAACCTAAATCATTTCCTCAGGACCCAAATCGATACGCATTGTACTCCTCAGGTAAAATCACCACAAAAGATAATTTTTCTATGAAATATGGTCGAATTGATATTCGTGCAAAACTTCCTAAGGGTAATGGTGTTTGGCCGGCACTCTGGATGCTACCAAATGATGATACATACGGATCCTGGGCTGCATCTGGTGAAATTGATATCATGGAAGCAAAAGGAAGATTACCTGGTATAACAAGTGGAGCACTTCACTTTGGTGGACAGTGGCCAGTAAATAGATACATTAGTGGTGAGTATGTATTTCCAAATGGACAGACATTTGATTCGGATTATCATGTATATAGTTTGGTATGGGAAGAAGATAATTTAAAATGGTATGTAGATGGCAAGTGCTTCTTTAAAGTTACTAGAGAGCAGTGGTATTCAGTAAGTGCTCCTAATAATCCTAATGCACCATTTGATAAGGAATTCTATATCATAATGAATCTTGCTATCGGTGGTCACTTTGATGGAGGTTTGGTACCGGATGCAAGTGATATTCCAGCTACTATGCAGGTAGATTATGTTCGTGCTTATAAAGTGGCAGGAGGTGAGAATCCTGTTAATGTTCCAGTTACTGGAATAACATTAGATAGGAATACAGCTACGTTATCCTCAGTAGGTCAAACATTATTACTTGGTAAAACCATTACACCAAATAATGCAACAAATAAGAATGTGACTTGGAATTCAAGTAATACACAAGTTGCAACTGTAAATGGAGGTCAGGTTACAGCGATTTCCAATGGAACAACAACGATTACAGCAACAACAAGTGATGGTGGATATATCTCAAGTTGCGTAATTACTGTGAATATTAGTCAAAACATAGCGGTAACTGGAGTATCGTTAAATATGACATCCACAGAAGTTATAGTTGGTGATACAACACAGTTAAATGCTATAATTTTACCAGCCAATGCAACGAATAAAAATGTGACATGGACGGTAGCGAATGGAAGTATAGCAACCGTTGACAATACAGGTAAAGTAACTGGTATCATGGCAGGTACAACTATAGTTACTGTTAATACAGAAGATGGTAATAAGATAGCAAGTTGTACGGTAACAGTGAAGGCGAAAGAAACAACAGTTATGATTGGTGATGAAGTGAAAGGGCTTACGAAAACAGGGAATAATATTGAATTCTATGTAAAAGGTGCCATATTTGCAGATCTTCACTATAAAGTTAATAATGGAGTACAACTTAACGTTGCCATGATTTCAGGTGGAAACAGTAATTATACTTACCCATTAAAGAACTTAAATTACGGCGATGTAATAGAATACTTCTTTACTTATAACCCAGGACAGGGTGCACTTGATACTCCAACTCTTACTTATGTTCACGGAGTAACCCAAGGTACGGTTATAGTTCCTGAGAACCCTCCTACAATTATAAATGTTGCATTAGGAAAAACTGTTACAAGCTCTGGTATAGAAAATGAAACAGTAGCAGCTTCAAACCTAACAGATAACAATGTAGACACTAGATGGGGTTCTAATTTTGCAGACAATGCATGGTTTACCATCGACCTTGGCAATCATTATAATGTGAAACAGCTTATTCTCAACTGGGAAGCAGCATATGGTAAACAGTATGAAATATTTGTATCAGTAGATGGAGTAAACTATACTAGTATCTATAAACAAACAAATGGTATAGGTGGTATTGAAACATTGAATTTCAATACAGTTAATGCAAGGTACGTGAAATTACAAGGAAGCCTAAGAGCATTACCATACGGATATTCCTTATGGGATGTAAAAGTGATGGGATACTAGAAGTGTAAATGTTTTGCAAACATCTAATAATTATCATTGTGTTCACCATTTTTTTACTGAAATAACCAAGTATTTGTTTGCTATCTTTAACTCAGAATGATACAATATATCTTGATTTAAAATGTATACTAAGATTATTAAGTTAGTTTTTTTCAAGTTACTAAGAACATTACCTTATGGATATTCCTTATGAGATATTAATGTGATGGGGTACCAGAAGGGTTAATATTTAATGTAGGGAAATACGGAGGAGATATGGTTAACTATAACGGACTAACAGAAGCAACAGATTTACCAAAATCAGGATTTAAGGTAGTTGGGTACTATCCTAGTTGGGAGCCAACAAAGATTAATAGCATTCAGTATGATAATTTAACACATATTAATTATTCATTTGCTATTCCAACCAGTGAAGGTTCACTCCTTCCACTAGAAAATGCAGATATAGCCAAACAAATAATACAAACAGCACATGTAAAAGGTGTAAAAGTTTTACTTGCAATAGGGGGTTGGTCACACAATGAAGAACCTCTAGAAGAAACTTTTACGTTAGCAACGAATTCACCTGAAAAGATTGTAAGGTTTGGAAATGAAATTATTGCAATGGCAAAACATTATGGATTTGATGGCGTTGATATGGATTGGGAACATCCTAGACCAGACGGTACTAGTCAGCAATATGAAGAACTTATGGTATATCTGAGCAAAGAATTAAAAAAAGATAATATGCTTTTAACATCAGCAGTATTAAGTGGAGTTACTCCAGAAAATATTATATATGAGTGCTCAGCAGCTCAATCAAACGCGGTTATAAATGCGGTGGATTGGTTCCATGTTATGGCATACGATGGTGGTGATGGTATCAGTCATTCCAGTTATGATTTTGCTGTTATGTGCGCAAATTATTGGATAAACACTAGAAATATGCCAGCCGAAAAAGTAGTATTAGGGGTACCATTCTATGGAAGACCATCTTGGGCATCCTATGCTGCTATTTTACAAGCGAATCCAAATGCCTATAATACAGATATTTCAATGATAGATGGAGTAGAAGTATATTATAATGGAATTCCTACCATTAGGGCAAAAACTCAATGGGCATGTGATAATACTGGTGGAGTCATGATATGGGAGTTGACCCAAGATACCGAAGACCTAAGTAAGAGCTTACTTAATGCAATCGGTACCACAGTAAGAGCTAAAAAAAATAGTATATAATAAAAGAAACAGATATTGTATCAAATAAAGATACGATATCTGTTTTTTAATGTGATAGGTACTTACATCCACAAAAATCCCCCTCTAACTTTTATAGTCAATTATGTATATGTATGCTATAATAAATAAAATTAATTAAAGACAACTAAATACTATTTTGCTAATTAATAGAATAAAGGCACTTTCCAATGAAGGAAATAATTAATTTAACATAAATTGATAAAAAATACCAATTATACTTTCAAGGAGGTTTAGAATGGAGATCAAGCCATATGTAAGAAAGGCACAATATTATGAAACAGACCAGATGGGAATCATTCATCACGCTAATTATATC
>JAEWHU010000152.1 GCA_023387635.1 Bacillota bacterium | reverse complement strand
GTTATGATTTGGAAAATTATATTGCTTTTTATAAAAACTATTGTTATCATATTAACAAAAATATGAGATGGTGGAGAAAATGCAGAGTGGGAATATAAAATTAACGGCTACGGATCGTATAATATTAAATTCATATCGCAGTTCATTAGATGGACTAGCTGATTATCTAGGAACAGGATTTGAATTTGTATTACATAGCTTAGAAGATTATGAAAGTTCAGTAATAAAAATTATTAATGGGCACCATACGGGTAGAAAATTAGGTGCTCCAATTACAGATTTGGCACTAAATATGTTAAATAAAATTCAAGATGAAAATTTAGATGGTTATGTCTCTTATGAATCTAAAAATAAAAAGGGAAGACCACTTTATTCAACAACCATTAGTGTTTATGGTGAAAACCATCGTATTATTGGTTTAATATGTATTAACTTCTATGTTGATACTCCATTATCAGAAACATTTCCATTCTTTGAAATGCTAAATAGATCAACTCATTCTATGATGAATGAAAACTTTGCTGATGATGTGGATGCTTTAATTGAACAAGCTTATTCAGAAGCATTTCACCAGGTAATGTCTGATGAAAGTATATCAAGTAACCTTAAAAACAAAGAAATTATAAATATTTTATTTAATCAAGGTATTTTTCGAATGAAGGATGCAGTGGTAAAAGTTGCTAAGGTAATGGATGTAAGTAAAAATACAGTATATATGCATTTGAGAGGGTTAAAAGAAAAGTAGAATAAAGTTGTAATAAGCGAGAGAATCAAAGGGACATTGAAGTGTACCTTTAACTCTCGCTTGTTTTATTTTAGAAATAAAAAATAAAACAAGAATGAAATAAAATAATGTCAAATCCCAATTGACTGAAATAAATTTTAGTGATATAATTCAAGTATATTAAAAATAACTAAAAAGTACATAGAAAAGAGGATATAATTATGCAAAAAATTAATACAACAAAAGCACCAGCAGCTATCGGACCTTATTGCCAAGCAATGGTTGTAAATGGAGTACTTTATACATCAGGACAAATTCCACTAGATCCTACAAGTGGCGCAGTAGTAGAAGGTGGTATTAAGGAACAAACTCTTCAAGTAATGAAGAATTTAGAAGCAGTTTTAGAAGAAGCAAATTCATCTTTTGAAAATGTATTTAAGACAACATGTTTTCTATCAGATATGGGTAATTTTGCAGCATTTAATGAAGTATATGCAGAATACTTTACTGGAAAACCAGCACGTTCTTGTGTAGCGGTAAGAGAACTTCCAAAGGGTGTTTTAGTAGAAGTTGAAGTTATTGCAGTTGTAAAGTAATATTAGAAAATTAATTAATTTATTAATTTATTAATTTTATATGCCACACCATATTGGTTTAACCATTATAGTTGTGGCAATTAAAACAGTTAATTAGATATCAATGTAGAAGCATACCAGATATTAAGGAGTTTGCTACATTTTATTATTTATAAAACTTTGTTAACGAATAGACAAACTGATAATGAATGAAAGATAAATCCAGTACTCTTCAAACGATTTTAAAATCCACTTACAGTACCACCAGGAGGATTTAATGTATTTGTTAGATATTGCTTATTAGAAAGGAATTAAGATGTATTTAATAGGAAATGGTAAATTATTTACTAGGGATACCGAACAACCATATATTGAATGTGGTGGAATCATAGTTGATGGAAATTTGATTAAAGAAGTAGGTAGTTTTGAAGATTTAAAAATAAAATATCCAAATGCAGAAGTGATTGATGCAAAGAATCAGGTAATAATGCCAGCTTTCATCAATGCACATAATCATATTTATTCTTCTTTAGCTAGAGGGTTAAGTATTAAAAATCATAATCCAAAGAATTTTTTAGATATATTAGATGGGTTATGGTGGAATCTAGATAACCATTTGACATTAGAAAATGATAAAGCAAGCGCAGAAGTAACTTATCTAAATTGTATAGAAAATGGTGTTACAACAGTATTTGATCATCATGCTAGTTATAAAAAAACAGAAGGAAGTTTAATTGAACTTGCAAAGGTTGCAAAAGATTATAAAATCCGTACTTGCTTATGTTATGAAGTAAGTGATCGTAATGGCGTAGATGAGATGAAGAAAGCAGTAAAAGAAAATGTGGACTTCATAAACTATGCAAACCTTGATACTACAGATATGATAAAAGGTACTATGGGATTACATGCAAGTTTTACACTAAGCGATGAAACGTTACGTTATGTAGTGGAACAAAACCCAAAAGATGCTGGATATCATGTACATATAGCAGAAGGAATGGCAGATGTAGAGGATAGTCTTTCTAAATACGGAGTACGTACAGTAGAACGCTTAAATTCCATGGGAATTCTTGGACCAAAAACAGTAGCAGGACATTGTATTTATATAGATGATAAAGAATTAGATATTTTAAAAGAGACAGACACTATGGTGGTTCACAATCCAGAAAGTAATATGGGAAATGCCGTTGGTGCTCCTGATGTTTTAAAGATTTTTGACAAAGGAATCTTAATTGGATTAGGAACGGATGGCTATACCAATGATATGGTCGAAAGCTATAAAGTTGCAAACATCTTACAAAAACACTTACATCAGGATCCTAATTGTGCTTGGAGCGAAATTCCTACCATGTTATTTGAAAATAATGCAAAAATTGCTAACCGTTTCTTCTCAACTCCATTAGGTAAAATCAAAGAAGGATACGCAGCAGATATTATATTTGTAGATTATGACCCAATAACTCCAATGGATGAGAATAATCTTAATTCCCACGTTATGTTTGGAATGAATGGTTATAGCGTTACTACAACCATTTGTAATGGAGAGATTCTTATGAAGGATCGTGAACTTCTTCATATAAACAAGCAAGAAGTGATGGAACATAGTAGAAAACAAGCAGCAGATTTATGGGAAAGAGTAAATGCCAATAGATAAAAATTGAAAGGATTTATGGGTGATAAAAATGAGCGACATTATGGTACAAATTCCTTTTCATAAAATTATGGAAAGAGTTATGTTTGAGAAAGAAACCTATAATACCGTTTATGGAGTGAGTAATCTATATACTCATGATGGTAGCAAAAGTTTAAGTTTATTTGGAAATGAAATTGAGAATCCATTTGGGCCAGCAGCAGGACCACACACACAATTAGCACAAAACTTAGTTGCATCTTATGTTGGTGGTAGTAGATTCTTCGAACTTAAAACGGTACAAACTTTAGATGGACATGATTTACATGTAGATAAACCATGTATTCGTGCAGACGATGAATGTTATAATGTAGAGTGGTCAACAGAATTATATGTAACACAAGCATTAGAAGAATACATCAAAGGCTGGTATGCAATCAAATTAATATCCAAGGAATATGGATATGGAGATCCTGACAAATTTATCTTCAACATGTCTGTTGGATATAACTTAGAAGGTATTCAGTCTAAGAAAATTGATGATTTCATCGAAGGATTAAAAGATGCTTCTAATACGAATACTTGGAAAGAATGTGAAGCATGGGCACTTGCACATGTAAATGAATTTAAAAATATTGATGAAGCTTACATAAAATCTATATCACCAAAGATTTGTAATTCAATTACATTATCAACAATGCATGGATGTCCAAGTCATGAAATAGAAGGAATTATTACTCATCTTTTAACTAATAAAAAAATAAATACTTATTTAAAATGTAATCCAACATTACTTGGATATGATTTTGTAAGAAAAACTATGGATGACATGGGATATGATTACATGACATTCGAAAAACATGGATTTGAAAGTGATTTACAATATCCAGATGCAGTTGTTTTAATTAAAAAAATGCAAGAATTAGGTAAAGCAAATGGTTTAGCATTTGGTGTTAAATTATCTAATACATTCCATGTAAAAGTTAAAAACAATGAATTACCTGGTGCAGATATGTATATGTCAGGTAAAGCACTTTATCCATTAACAATTAACGTAGCTGCAAAATTAGCAAAAGATTTTGATGGTAAATTACCAATGTCATTCTCTGGCGGAGCGGATGCAAACAATATTAAAGATATCTTTAATACAGGTATTTGGCCAATCACAGTTGCAACTATCTTGTTAAAACCAACTGGATACAATGTAATTAAGAAACTTGCAACTCTTTTAGATGAATGTCCATTCCCAGCAGATCAAACTGTTGATGTAGCAGCATTAGAAGCTCTTGCAAAAGCAGCAATCGAAGATAAAAACTATAGAAAATCAGAAGTTGCTCGTAAGAAACCATTAGTTTCTTTTGATGAAAATGTAAATGTTAGAGTTGAATGTAAAGTAACTTGTGGAAGTTGCGTTAATGTCTGTCCAAACCGTGCTAATACAACACTTATGGTAGATGGAATTAAACGTATGATGCATATTGATGACTACTGTAATGAATGTGGTAATTGTTACATATTCTGTCCAGACAAATGTACTCCATACAAAGATCGTTTAACATTATTTGCTGGTAAAAAAGAATTAGATGATAGTACAAATCAAGGATTTGCAGTAATAAATGATTCTGTTGTATATCGTTTTGAAGGCGAAGTAAAAGAATGTGAACTTAAGGATGCTCCTTTAGTGATACAAAACTTTGTTGCAGCTATAAAGGAACAACAACCATATTTACTGTAAGATATAGTGAAATTTAATTTGGGTAGTAGCACATCTGATAGCAGATGTGCTACACAATAGGTGTAATATATGAAGATAATAAAAAATGGCACATTAGTTAGTCCTACAAAGACATGGAAAGCTGATATTGCAATTGAAAATAACAAAATCAAAGAGATTGCTAGTGAAATTACAGCGACACAACAGGATGAAGTATATGATGCTACTGGTTGTTTCGTATTTCCAGGATTTATAGATGGCCATACCCATTTTGATATGGATACTGGAACTGCTTATACAGCAGATGACTTCATTAGTGGAACAAAGGCTGCAGTAATTGGTGGAACTACAACAATTGTAGACTTTGCAACTCAAGAAAAAAAACAAACATTAAAAGAAGCTTATGATGTTTGGATGAATAAAGCGAAAGATAAAAGTTCTTGTAATTATCGTTTCCATATGGCAATAACCGATTGGAATGATAATGTAAAAGAAGAAATGAATATAATGCCAGAATTAGGGGTTACCTCTTTTAAGATGTATATGGCTTATGACAATTTAATCTCTAACGATGCTGAAATCTTAGCTTGCTTAAAAAAGATTAAAGAAATTGATGGTGTGCTAGGTGTGCATTGTGAAAATGGTTCTTTAATAAATTCATTAACAAAAGAAAAATTTGAAGCTGGTGAGTTTACACCAAGTGCTCATCCGAAATCTAGGCCGGATTATGTGGAAGCAGAAGCAATTAATCGTTTAGCTTACATTAGTTCATTAGCAGATCATCCAGTGAATATTGTTCATTTAAGTTCCCTTGCAGGATTAAATGAAATAAGAAATGCAAGAAAAAGAAATCAAGAAATTACAGTAGAAACTTGTCCACAATATTTATTATTAGATGATAGTTATTATGATTTAGATAATTTTGAAGGTGCAAAATATGTTATGTCACCACCTTTAAGAAAAGAAAGTGATAAAAAAGCTCTGATTCAAGCCATTGTTGATAAGGAAATTGACACCATAGCAACAGATCACTGTAGTTTTAACTTTAAAAAGGATAAAGAATTAGGGAAACTAGATTTTAGAAAGATTCCTAATGGTGCACCTGGAGTTGAGCACAGACCACAACTTATATATACTTATATGGTTGATGCTGGCTATATTGATGTTTCAAGAATGTGTGAACTAATGTCTACAAATCCAGCAAAACGATATGGAATGTATCCACAAAAAGGTATCCTTGAAGTTGGCAGTGATGCTGATATTGTAATTTTTTCAACTGATTATGAAGATGTAATAACATACAAAAAGCAATTGCAAAATGTAGATTATACACCATATGAAGGTTTTAAAGTTAAAGGTAGGGCAAAAACTGTGTTCGTAAATGGTGAATGCGTTGTTAATAACGCAGAAATTGTGAAAGAAAGACAAGGACAATATGTTCTTGGACCAAGGGGGGCCAAATAATATGTATCAAGTAACGGTAAATGGTATTGTATATGAACGTGAAGAAGATAAAAAACTTTTAGATTTCTTACGTTATGATTTAGGATTAACATCTGCAAAAGACGGATGTAGTGAAGGTGCTTGTGGTACTTGTACCGTTTTAGTAGATGGAAAGAAAGTAAGAGCATGTATTCTTTCTCTATCTAAATTAGATGGAAAATCAGTATTAACTGTTGAAGGGTTAAGTGAGCGTGAAAAAGATGTGTATGCTTATGCCTTTGGTGATACTGGTGCAGTTCAATGTGGATTTTGTATTCCAGGTATGGTAATCTCAGCAAAATCTTTACTAGATACTAACTTAGAACCAACAAGACAAGATGTTAAAAAAGCAATCATGGGTAACATCTGCCGTTGTACAGGGTATGTTAAAATTGAAGATGCTATTCTATTAGCAGCTAAGATGTTTAGAGAAAACTTACCTGTACCTGAAACAAATAGTACTGGTAAAGTTGGAGAACACCTTGGTAGAATTGATGCCAAAGAAAAAGTACTAGGTACTGGACAATTTGTAGACGATATTACAGTAGAAGGTATGATCTATGCAAAAGCACTTCGTAGTGCATATCCAAGAGCAATTGTAAAAGACATTCGTCTTGAGAAAGCGCTAGCTCATCCAGATTGTGTACGTATACTTACAGCAGAAGATGTTCCATTTAATAAAACAGGACATATTGTTCCTGACTGGGATGTGTTAATCGCAAAAGGTGATACAACTAGATATGTTGGTGATTCTATCGTTTTGGTTGCTTCAACAAGAAAAGAAACTTTAGATGAAATCCTTTCTTTAGTAGAAGTTGATTATGAAGTGTTAACACCACTTACAGATCCACTTGAAGCTATGAAAGAAGATGCTCCAAAATTACATCCAAAAGGAAATATTCTCACAAGAGAAATGATTTCAAGAGGAAATGTAGATGAAGCAATTAAAAATTCTAAATATGTAGTAACAAATCACTATTCAGTACCTATGACAGATCATGCATTCATGGAGCCAGAATGTGCAATTGGTATTCCAGAAGGTGAAGGATTACTTATGTATACTGCTTCACAATCTGTATACGATGAGCAACATGAAATATCTAGAATGTTAAACATTGCACCAGAATTAGTTCGTTGCCAAACTAAATTAGTTGGTGGTGGTTTTGGTGGTAAAGAAGATATGAGTGTTCAACATCATGCAGCATTAATGGCTTATATCACGAAAAAACCAGTAAAAGTTAAATTCTCAAGACAAGAAAGTTTAAATATACATACAAAACGTCATGCAATGGAAATTGATATTACAACTGCTTGTGATGAAAATGGAATAATTACTGCAACTAAGGCTGAAATAATCTCTGATTGTGGAGCATATGCAAGTTTAGGTGGACCAGTATTACAACGTGCTTGTACTCATGCTGGTGGACCTTACAATTTCCAAAACATAGAAATAGTTGGTTACTGCGTGTATACAAATAACGTACCTGGTGGTGCATTTAGAGGATTTGGTGTAACACAAAGTTGCTTTGCTCAGGAACAAAATCTAAATGAACTTGCAGAAAAAGTTGGTATGTCTGCTTGGGAATTTAGATACAAGAATGCGATTCGTCCAGGAAATGAATTACCAAATGGTCAAATTGCAAGTGAAGATACAGCATTTGTTGAATGCTTAGAAGCAGTAAAAGATGCATTTGAATCCAATCCATACGCTGGTATAGCAGGATGTATGAAGAACTCAGGTATTGGTGTTGGACTTCCTGATATTGGACGCAGTAACCTTAAAATAATGGATGGAAAAATACATGTATTTACATCTGCAGCTTGTATTGGACAAGGAATTGGTAATGTTATGGTAGCAATGATTTGTGAAACGCTTGATATCGATCCATCCTTAATCGTGCATGAACGTGCAGATACAGCTACAACACCTAACTCAGGAACAACAACAGCTTCACGTCAAACATTATTTGCTGGTGAAGCAACAAAAGATGCTGCTAATAAATTAAAGGAAGCATTAAAGTCAAAAACATTAGAAGAACTTGAAGGTCAAGTATTTGAAGGAATCTACAGTGGTGTAACTGATAAAATGGGATCCGATAAGAAAAATCCAGTGAGCCATGTTGCTTATGGATACGGTGTTCAAGTTGTAATAATGGATGAAAATAAAAAAGTAACGAAAGTAGTTGCGGCTCACGACGTTGGACGCGTAGTTAATCCAAAAGCTTGTTCTGGACAAATTGAAGGCGGCGTTGTAATGGGTCTTGGTTATGGTTTAACAGAAGATTTCGTTATGGAAGATGGATATGTTAAAACAAAATACGGAACTCTTGGATTACTAAGAGCCACACAAGCACCTGAAATAGAAGTTATAATGATTGAAAAAAATGATCCTAATGGATTAGCATATGGTGCAAAAGGAATCGGTGAAATATGTACTGTACCTACTGCTCCAGCTGCGGCTCATGCTGCATATCGTGTAGATGGAAACAGAAGATTTTCTCTACCAATTACCAACACAGCTTATAAAAAGTAAATATCCAGTTCTATTCAAACAAATAAAAATTATAAAATCATCTACATGAGTGATAGATTGAAAGGGTGCAGATATGACAAACAACGAAAATAAGTTGGGTATTGGTAAAGCAGTTCCTTTGGCTTTACAACATGTGGTAGCCATGGTAGTTGGATGTGTAACAGTTCCAACAATACTTGGAACAGCAGGAGGACTTAGTAGCGATGATTTAGTTATCATGATGCAAGCTTCACTATTTTGTGCAGCAATTGCGATTCTAATTCACGCATATGGTAAATTTGGGATTGGCTCTAACCTTCCTGTAATAATAGGTAGTGGATTTGCATTTATCCCAACTTTAACTAGTATTGTTAAAACAGATGGTATGTCAGGTGTACTTGGTGCACAGTTAATAGGTGCTTTAGTAGGTATTCTAGTTGGAATAGGGTTTAAGAAGATAAGATTTTTATTCCCACCAATTGTTACAGCTTCTGTGGTATTAACAGTAGGTATCTCCTTATATGGTACCGCTGTAAAATACATGGCTGGTGGAGAAGGTAGTTCATTATACGGTTCTCCTAAAGCTTGGGTGGTGGCACTCATCACCTTAGGTTCCGTATTGTTCTTTTCACAATATTGTAAAGGAATCTTAAAAGTATCAGCAACTTTACTAGGATTAGTAGTTGGCTATATTGTAGCTATACCACTTGGAATGGTAGATTTTACACAAGTATCAGGTGCAGCGTTTATTGCTTTACCTAAACCATTCCATTTTGGGATAAGTTTTTCAGCAGGTGCTATTGTTTCTATGATAATTATTTTTATCATTAACTCCATTCAAGATATTGGGCAATTTGAAGCAACTACTGCTGGAGCGTTTAATCGTAATGCTACTGATAAAGAATTATCTGGTGGTATCATTGGAAATAATTTGTCTAGTGCATTAGGTGCAATTTTTGGTGGTACTCCAAATGCGACTTGTGGACAAAACGTAGGTATTGTAGTAACAACCAATGTAACTGACAGAATTGTATTTACTGTAGCAGCAATTATCATTTTGATAACTGCACTTGTTCCAAAACTTGCTGCAATATTTTTAACAATTCCTCTTCCAGTACTTGGTGGAGCAACTATTACAGTTTTTGGTAGTATTGCAATGACAGGAGTTCGTATGCTCTCTGGTGCTGGGTTATCCCCAAGAAATTTATCTATATCAGGACTTGCAGTTGCATTAGCAGTTGGTTTATCTAGAACACCTGGTGCATTTGATAAATGTCCAGAAATGGTAAGAATAATTTTTGGTGGAAGTGAAATTGTTATTGTAGCATTAGTAGCAATTGTGTTAAACCTTATCCTTCCAAAAGAAAAGCAACAATAGTTTAAGATGACAACGAAGTAAATATTACTTCACTATCAAATTTAAGGTAATATCACATTTCTATAATTAAGAAATTTAAATTTATAAAGTGGTATGTAGAAAGAGGTTAATATGAAAGAAACATTTAAAAGTGTATTTTATCCAAGAAATAACAACGAAAAATCAAATATCGATTTTTTAAATTTAGAAGAAGCAAAAAAAGCTCATGAATTTCATGCAAGCTTTCCAGTGTATAGTGAAACTCCATTAGTAGAGTTAAAAAACCTAGCAAATGCAATCGGTGTAAAAAATATTCATGTTAAAGATGAATCTTACCGTTTTGGATTAAACGCATTTAAAGTACTTGGCGGTTCTTATGCTATGGGACGTTTAATTGCAGATAAAATTGGTGAAGACATCAAAAACTTACCTGCTACAAAAATGATTTCTAAAGAAGTAAAAGAAAAAACAGGAGATATGGTATTTGTTACAGCTACTGATGGTAACCATGGCCGTGGTGTTGCTTGGACAGCAAACCAATTAAATCAAAAATCTGTAGTATACATGCCAAAGGGTTCTGCTACAGAACGTTTAAATAACATTCTTGCAGAAGGTTCTGATGCTTGTATCATGGATATGAACTACGATGAAGCAGTTCGTCTTGCAGATAAAAACGCAAAAGAAAAAGGTTGGATTGTTGTTCAAGATACTGCATGGGAAGGCTATGTTGACATCCCAACTTGGATTATGCAAGGATACATGACTTTAGGTTATGAAATTGTGAAACAATTAGAAGAAACCAAAGCAGAAGCACCTACTCATATTTTCTTACAAGCTGGTGTTGGTTCCTTAGCAGGAGCAATCTGTGGATTCTTTGCTAACTATTACAAAGGAAATCAACCAAAAATCGTAGTTATTGAGCCAAACAAAGCTGATTGTATTTATCGTACAGCAGAAGCTAACGATGGTAAACTTCACTTTGTTACAGGTGATTTAAACACAATCATGGCTGGTTTAGCTTGTGGAGAACCAAACTCTATTGGTTGGGATGTATTAAAAGATTATGCAGATGCATTTATTTCTTGCCCAGATTACGTAGCAGCTGATGGTATGCGTGTAATGGCTAGCCCATTAGATGGTGATAAAAAAGTTATATCTGGTGAAAGTGGTGCAGCTACTTTAGGATGTATGTATAATGTTCTTACAGATGAATCTCTTGTAGATTTAAAAGGTAAATTAGGACTAGACGAAAATTCAAGACTATTATTTATCTCTACAGAAGGTGATACAGACAAAGAAAATTATTATGATGTTGTATGGAATGGTAAATCAACACGTTACGATGTTTAAAATTTAGGAGGAATTAAGATATGCTTAGCTCAAATAGAGAACAAGAATTAATAGAATTAGCTAAAAAGATGATACAAGCAAAAAGTTATTCAGGAGAAGAAAAACAAGCTGCAGAAACAATTGGAGAGTTCTGTAAAGCAAATGGTTTTGATGATGTAACATATGATAAATATGGTAACGTTATCGGTGTAATTAAAGGTAACCGTCCAGGACCAAAAGTATTATTTGATGGTCACATTGATACAGTTCCAGTTTCTGATCCAACTAAGTGGACCAAGGACCCATATGCAGGCGACATCGTAGATGGTAAATTATATGGACGTGGAACTTCTGATATGAAGGGCGCTGTTTCTGCATTTACAGCAGCAGCAAAATACTTTGCAGAAGATACAAATCGTGACTTTGCTGGTGAAATTCTAATCGCTGGTGTTGTACATGAAGAGTGTTTCGAAGGTATAGCAGCACGTGAAATCTCCAAAAACTTTAAGCCAGACTATGTAATCATTGGTGAAGCTAGTCAATTAAATGTTAAAATCGGACAACGTGGACGTGGTGAAATTGTAGTTGAAACTTTTGGTAAACCAGCTCACTCTGCAAACCCTGAAAAAGGTATCAATGCAGTTTATAAAATGAGTAAAGTAATAAATGCAATTCAAACATTAGTACCAACAGAACACCCAGTGCTTGGTAAAGGTATCTTAGAACTTACTGATATTAAATCTGCACCATACCCTGGAGCATCTGTTGTTCCTGAATACTGTAGAGCAACTTACGATCGTCGTTTATTAGTTGGCGAAACAAAAGAATCTGTAATTAAGCCAATCCAAGATTTATTAGATAAGTTAATGGCAGAAGATCCTGAATTAAAAGCAAAAGTATCCTATGCTGTAGGAGAAGAAATGTGTTACACAGGTAACAAAATTGAAGGTGAACGTTTCTTCCCAGGTTGGTTATACGATCAAAATGAACCTTGGGTACAAGCAGTTCTTACTGAATTAAAGAATGCAGGATTTAATCCTGAAGTTACACAATACAATTTCTGTACTAACGGTTCTCACTATGCTGGAGAAGCTGGTATTAAAACATTAGGTATTGGACCATCTCTAGAAAGTTTAGCTCATACAGTAGATGAATATATTGAAGTTGAGCAACTTACAAAAGTTTGTGAATGTTATTACGGGGTTATGAAAGCATTATTAGTGTAATCCATTCATAATTCTGGATGTCATTATATAGACATTTACTAGAGTCCCTAATAGAATTTTAGCTTACTTGACACGAGTTTTTACAAGTGTTAAGTAAGCTAATTGTAAATAACCGCAAATGACCCCATAAAAGCGGGCATAAGAATATAGAAAGCGTGATTATATGAAGACTTTAATTAAAAATGCTACAATTGTAGATGGAAGTGGACAACCATCCTATGAGGCTGATTTATTAATAAAAGATGATAAAATTGAAAAGATTGGACAAATTACTGATACGGATGTAGATAAACTAATTGATGCAAAAGGCCTTGTAGTAGCTCCTGGGTTCATCGATACTCATTCACACAGTGATTTGGATGTATTATTACGTCCACATGTAATGCCAAAAATAATGCAAGGTATTACAACTGAATTTTTAGGTCAAGATGGTGTTTCTATGGCACCACTTCCTGTAGAATACATTTCTGATTGGCGTAAGAACATTGCTGGTCTTGATGGCGTTACAGATGAAATTGATTGGACTTATGAAACTACAGATAATTACTTGAAAATGATTGAAAAAGTTGGCCCTGGTATTAATGAATGCTATCTAGTTCCTCATGGTAATATTCGTATGGAAGCTATGGGACTCGAAGGTCGTCAACCAACCGATGAAGAAATCGAAAAGATGAAAGAAATTACACGTAGAGAGATGGAAGCTGGTGCATTTGGTTTATCTACTGGATTAATCTATATACCATGTGCATATTCTGAAAGCAAAGAAATCATCGAAATGTGTAAAGTTGTTGCTGAATACGACGGCGTTTTCGTAATTCATCAAAGAAGTGAAGCTGATACCATTGTTGACTCTATGAATGAAGTAATAGAAATTGGTAGAAAATCTGGAGTAAGAGTACATTGGTCTCACTTTAAAGTTGCAGGTAAGAAAAACTGGGATAAAATTGATACAGTACTAGCTCAACTAGAGCAAGCAAGAGCTGAAGGAATTACAGTAAGTTTTGACCAATATCCATATGTTGCAGGTAGTACCATGATGGGTGCAATCCTTCCACCTTGGGTTCATGATGGAGGTACGAATAAAGTTATTGAACGTCTAAGGGATCCAGAATTACGTAAAAAAATGCGTAATGATATGGAAAACGGTATTCATGGTTGGGATAACTTTGTTGACTTTGCAGGATTTGAAAATATTTTCGTTACAAGCGTTGTAACAGAAAAGAATAAAGATGCTGTTGGTTTAAGTATTACTCAACTAGCTGAACTTCGTAATCTAGATCCTTATACTGCAGCATTTGACCTTCTAATGGAAGAAGAAAATGCAGTAGGAATGGTAGATTTTTATGGAGTGGAAGACCATGTAAAATTATTTATGGCTCGTCCTGAAATGAATGCTTGTACCGATGGGTTATTAGCACCAGGTAAACCACATCCAAGACTTTATGGAAGTTTCCCTAGAATCTTAGGCAAATATGTTCGTGAAGAAAAAGTGATGTCCTTGGAAGAAGCAGTTAAGAAATTAACTTCAAAAGCTGCAGAAGCTATGAATCTAAAAGATAGAGGTTTATTAAAAGAAGGATATTTCGCAGATATCACAATATTTGATCCAAATACTATCGAAGACAAAGGAACCTTTATTGATCCAATACAATATCCAGTAGGAATAGAATATGTCCTTGTCAATGGTAAAGTTGCGGTAGAACATGGTAAACATACTGATGTTTTAAATGGTAAAGTAATTAGAAACAAAAGATAGATAATATAGAAAGACTGTTGCATTTTTTTAGTAACAGTCTTTTTTATTTTATCTAGTCTGTAATAGAGAAAACTTTTTATTGTCATAGATTATATATAATTTTTTACATTTGGTATAGAATGTTACATTTTGACTAATCATTAAGAATATGAAAAGACAGATAACAATTAATTTCTTATCAAGAATATATAATAAATTTGAATAAGAATGAGAGTTATTAATATTCTAGAAATATTTTAGGAGGATTCACAAAATGGAACAAAGTAAACATATATGCCCAATATGTGATAGTAATGATTTAATTCTTAGACACGAAGCAAGCTATGTGTATTCCTACTTAATTGATTCTGATACACCTGGTCTAAAAAATAAGAAAGAATTTAGATCTTATCAATATGATAAGAGAGAACAAAAAAACTCAAGAGAATACGTGGAATGTAAGAATTGTGGTTCTCAATACCCTTCCTCATTTTTGTACGGTGTACTTGATAAATCTGATAATAAATTGAAGTAAAAATTAGAGTATAGCTTAGAGTGTAATTTTATAACATAGTCTTTTAATAAATATGATTTATGCAGTATCATAATTAAGATTGTAGGAAATTCGTATGAAATTCATCATAATAAAATAGTTATTTATGATTGAAAGACGTATAAATTGTAATTAAAGATCTGGTATCATATATTAAAAGTAAAAGATTACATTAGAGGATGGAGAAGTTATATGACAAAAGCAAAAGAGTATGGAGGTATTGACTATTTTAGATTGATAGCGGCATTATTAGTAGTTGGGATACATACTTCCCCATTAATACAGGTAAGTGAAATGGCAGACTTCATTTTTACACGTATAATAGCACGAATTGCAGTACCTTTTTTTATCATGGCTACCGGTTTCTTTATTTATAAAGATTCAAAAATTAATAAAGAAAAACTAAAGTCATTCCTTACTAAAACATTAAAACTATATATGGTAGGTATTATTATTTATTTTCCTATTAATATTTATATGGGTTATTTTAAGCAGGAGAATTTATTACTTCATGTAATGAAAGATATCTTATGGAATGGGACAATGTATCACTTGTGGTATTTACCAGGAGTAGTACTCGGTGCAATTATATCTTACTTCCTTTTAAAGCAATTAGGGATGAAATGGACTTTTATAACAACCATCTTTTTGTATCTTATTGGTTTATTTGGAGATAGCTATTATGGGATCATTATGAATATTGAACCATTAAAAAATATTTATGATAAGTTATTTCAGATATTTGATTATACTCGTAATGGTATATTTTTTGTTCCAGTATTTTTTATGCTTGGAATTATTATTAAAGAGCAGAAATCAAAAGTATCTCTTAAAGCTTCTATGATTGGATTTGTAATTAGTCTTTCCCTAATGATAACTGAGGGGATAGTACTTCACCAATATAATCTACAACGTCATGATAGTATGTATCTATTATTGATTCCTACAATGTATTATTTGTTCCACCTATTAATATATGTTAATGGGAAAAGTAGTCGTGTTTTACGAGAACTTTCAATGATAGTGTATTTGATTCACCCACTTATGATTGTAGTTATTAGAGGTGCTGCTAAAATATTAAATGCCGAAGACTTATTAATTAACAATAATTTGATTCATTTTATTGTAGTTTGTATTAGTTCTTGTATTATAGGATTCATTTATATCTCTAAAAAAAAGGGTAGTATCAAAGTTTAGCTTGTCAAGTTCTACCAGAGTCGATATAATGAAGTAGTTAAAATGTGAAACTTCAAGGAGTACGACTCATGAGAGAACTTAAGAGTATAGAAGAAAAAATATTAGATAGAGCTCTATATTTAATTGGTAACAGGGGCACTATAAATGTACCTATTCGGGCAATCGCTAAAGAGGCAGAGGTTAATGTAAGTGCAATAAATTATTATTTTGGTACAAAAGAAGAGATGCTTCGTCATACAAAAGAATTTTTTATAGAAAATACAACTACAATATACTCTATACTAGATAAAGATGAAATACCAGCCAAAGATAGGCTAATATTATTTGCCAATGAAATTATGGAACATACTGAGCGGTATTCTGGATTAACAGTAATGTTAAAAGAAGCAGATAGATTAAAAGAGGAAGATGAAACTTCAAGAAAAATAGTAGAAGTAACAAAAGAACTACATAAGAAGATGGAAATTATTTTGAATGAAGTTATAAAAGGAACGCCGATAGTATCTAAATATAATTTACTGATTTTTATGTCTTCAATTATATACCCATTAGAGAAAGTAGAAATATTTAATTATAATGAGTCTATATTGCATGATAAAGAAATAAGATTTGAATATATCAATCATTTAATAAATTCACTAATGCAAAAATAACGGTAAATATAGGTATCAGCATATAATTAGAATACACGAGATTTGTAGGAGGGATATTTATTGGATATTATCAGAATGAATTCAACAATGGTAGATGATTTTTGTAAGTTAAGACTGCTGTTATTTGAAGAACTGGGAGAAATTAATTCAACTTCTGATATCAATAGTTTAGAAAAGGCGACCCAAAAATATTATTTATCCCATATTGATAAGGATTTGATTAGTTGGAGTATTAGAGTAGAAGATAAAATAATTGCCACAGGCTCTCTTTGTCTATTTAACCGGATTCCGTATGAGGAAAACCTAACAGGTGTAGAAGGTTATATTCTGAACATATATACGATACCCACATTTAGAAAGCAAGGGTTTGCTAAGCTCCTTATTAATGTGATAATAGAGTATGCAAAAGAAAACCATATTAAGCGTTTATGGCTAAGTAGTAGTGAGCATGGAAAACCTATTTATTCTGAATGTGGTTTCATAATGAAAAGTAATGAAATGGAGTTATTTTTACCATAGAAATTTTAGTTTACTGAGCAGTTAATTCTTACGGGTTGACTGCTATTTTCATGCTATAAATTAGGTTAATCCTATAATGGATTGAAGAAAATTTAACATGAAAGCTACTGGTATAAAAAGCCATCATATGATGATTTAAATCTAATTCACTCTTAAGTTTATATTTTAGTATCAATAAAAC
>JAEWHU010000051.1 GCA_023387635.1 Bacillota bacterium | reverse complement strand
ATCTCACCCATAGTAATAACTTTTGCCATGATAAATCTCCTTATTATATCTGTTTTTTTTGCTTATAGTGTAACACCTTGTTTAAATATTGCCATATCGTGGAAACCAGCCTCTTCAGATTTAACTTTCTTACCAGAAGCTATGTCTAGCACATATTGGAATAATTGATTAGATACATCTTCCATAGTATTATCTTCTACCAAGCTACCAGCATTAAAATCTATCCAGTTGTTTTTCTTAACCGATAAAGAAGTATTACTGGAGATTTTTACAGTAGGTACTGGAGAAGCAAATGGAGTTCCTCTACCTGTTGTAAATAAAACGATATGAGCGCCTGCTGCTGCTAATGCGGTTGCAGCAACTAAATCATTACCTGGTGCACTAAGAAGGTTTAATCCCTTCGTCTTTATAGTCTCTCCATAAGTTAACACATCTACTACTGGAGCATTACCAGATTTTTGAGTACACCCAAGTGATTTGTCTTCTAGTGACGATATACCACCTTTTTTATTACCTGGAGATGGATTTTCATAAATAGTTTGATTATGATTTGTAAAATAATCCTTAAAATCATTAATCATATCTACTGTTTTATGGAATAACTCTTCATTTTTACAACGATTCATTAGAATTGTTTCAGCGCCAAACATTTCTGGTACTTCAGTTAAAACTGTACTTCCACCTTTGGATATTAATATATCCGAAAAAGCTCCTACTAAAGGATTGGCAGTAATACCAGATAGCCCATCTGAGCCACCACACTTCATTCCTATAATTAATTCTTCTGAACTAATTTTTTCTCTTGTAAAACTACTAGCATAATCAATTAATTCACTAATTAATTCTAGTGCAACTTCAGTTTCATCCTCAACATCTTGGCATTGTAAAAATTTCACACGATTTTCATCGTAATCACCAATGTAAGGTTTCAACTCTGCTATATTACTATTTTCACAACCAAGGCCCATAACTAATACACCACCAGCATTTGGGTGATTAGCTAAATTTGCCAAAATTGTTCTTGTATTTTCTTGATCATCTCCCATTTGAGAACATCCATATGGATGTGGGAAAGCGATTACTTCTCCTACGCTTCCCTTAATCATAGTATTACCTATTTTTTCAAGATTTTTAGCTATTGAATTAACGCAGCCAACAGTAGGAATAATCCATATATCATTACGAATACCCACTTTTCCACTTGGTCTACGGTATCCATTAAAGTAAGCTTTTTCACTATTAGCTATATCAGTATAATTCGGTTGATAAGAATAGTCAAGTATATCACCTAATGTTGTTCTTAAGTTTTTTGTGTGTACCCAAGAACCTTGTTTAATATCTTCTTTTGCAAAACCTATTGGATAGCCATATTTGACTATAATATCGTCTTGTTTTATATCTTCTAGAGCAAATTTATGTCCTGCTGGAATATCTTCAATAAGTGTTATTGTTTGTTCTGCTACTTCTATTATTCTTCCTTTTTCAATTTCTTTTAAAGCAACCGCAACATTATCTTTTGCATTTATCTTAATAAGTTCTTGCATAGCTATCTCCCTTCCATGCATGATAGAAGGAAGGGTTATATATAATCCCTGAAAAGTTTTAACCCTTTACCTTCTAATGTATCTAGTTATTTTTCTATATTATTCATTGCTTTTCTCATACCATTAGAATTAATGTCATCTATATAAGATGTAATCAATTCAACTAATCCATCATATTTTGTCATGTCTTCACCAAAAAAAGTTTCATTACTTAAGTAATTCTTAACAAATTCATCGTTAGAAAGACATGCATTTGTAGCAAAGAACTCTAACACATTTTCATCATCCATAATCTTATATGTGTTGTCTCCTCTTTTGCCGATTAAGCACATTTCACCTTTTTCACCACTTCTATAGAAGCTCATTAAGGCTGCTAAGGAGAAACTTAAATGTACTGGTAATTTACCAAATTCAGAAACATATCCTTTAAAACTTGGTAAACAACGTGATTTCCATTTGGAAACTGAGTTAAGTGAAATTGATAATAATTCATGTTTGATATATGGATTTTCAAATCTTTCTATCACTGAATTAGCAAAAGATTCCAATTCTTCTTTTGGTAACGATAAAGTAGGTATAATTTCTTCAAAGATTGTCTTTGTCATAAAACCTTTTATTTCATCATCTTGCATGGATTCTAATACATAATCATTACCAGCTAAGTAAGAAGCTAATACAAATGAAGTATGTGCACCATTTAAAATTCTAACTTTTCTTTCACGATATGGTTTTTGATTATCTGTAAATATTACAGGTAACCCCGCTTTGTGAAGTGGTAATTCATCCGAGATATCTTTATCACTCTCAATCACCCATAAAGCAAATAATTCACCAGTAACAAGTAATGAATCATCATAACCAAATTCTTCACACATTGCCTTCGCTTCATCTCTTGGATATCCAGTAACGATTCTATCAACTAA
The DNA here is from genome assembly GCA_023387635.1 of Bacillota bacterium. Taxonomy (GTDB): domain Bacteria; phylum Bacillota; class Clostridia; order Lachnospirales; family Lachnospiraceae; genus Anaerocolumna. The sequence continues at coordinate 12,922 of JAEWHU010000051.1, read as the reverse complement.
AGTTGAACAGAAGATACAAGCTTCATCTATCCAATTAATAAATTCTTCGGAAAGATTCCATAAAGATGCAAAGGATAAAACACATTTTTTAAGATTTCCACCATTGTTTTCTATTAATTCACATGGAATTAAAACTAAACCTTTTTCTTTGTCACCGTTAAAATATTTGAATCGTTCATATAAGAGTTTAGTTAATTTGCCTGGAAATGTCTTTGGAGGCATAGCATTAAACGTATCTGTTTCGTCATAAACAATACCAGCTTCCGTAGTATTAGATACAACAAATCTTAAAGTATCAAGTTTTGCATATTCTGCATAAGCTTCATAATCTTCGATTGCTCCTACAGCATCAGAAACACTTGTTATAACACGATTAACTACTTTTGTTTCTCCATTTTCTTTACCTCTTAAAGATAAAGTATATTGACAATCTTGTTTTTTGAATGAATCTAAGTTACCATATGCGATTGGCTTAACGACAGCTATGTTACCATTAAACACGCCCTCTTCATTAGCTACATCAATCATGTAATCAACAAAAGCTCTTAAAAAATTACCTTCTCCAAATTGAAGCACTTTAATTGGTCTCTCAACCGCATTTGTTATTTTTTTGTTTAGAATATCCATTGTTGCCTCCTTAAAATGTGTATTAATATGTATTTTCCTAGACTGAAAACGTTTAAACTTTTGATGATTTTCAATCAGCAAAATTAATGTAAGCGTTTACATAGATTATACAAATTATTTAATGAACTGTCAATCACTTTTTGTAGTATTATTGTTATAATTAATTTAGAATGTTTTACACCAACAATATAATAAAACACCTCTTATTAATGAATAAAGTTTATTGATATTATTTGTTGCCAGTTTAAATCATTTGTAGTATAATATATTTTAGAGTTTGAAATGATTTTCAGTTTATGTAAGTGCTTACAGATAATGAGGTGAAAGTATGAATATATATGACGTTTCTAATAAAGCTGGGGTATCCATTGCTACTGTATCTCGTGTTATGAATGGAAACCCTAATGTAAGTGAAAAAACAAAGGAAAAAGTATTAAAAGTCATGGAAGAAATAGGTTATACACCTAATGTTTTTGCTAGAGGTCTTGGACTCAATTCAATGAAATCCATTGGCATTATGTGTGTTGACTCCTCTGATCCCTTTTTAGCTAATGCTGTATATTATATAGAAAGAGAACTCAGGAAGAATGGTTATGATTCATTTTTATGTTGTACTGGTTATGAATTAAAGAATAAAGAGAAATGTTTAAATTTATTATTATCTAAAAGAATCGATGCAGTTATATTAGTAGGTTCTAGTTATCTTGAATTTAATAAAAAAGATAATTTATATATTATCAATGCTGCAAAAGAAATACCAGTAATGCTTATTAATGGCTATCTAAATCAACCGAATATCTATTGCACTCTATGTGATGACTATCAAGCAACCTATGATGCCACTACTCTATTATTAGAACAAGGTAAGAGTAAAATACTCTATTTGTACAATAATAAATCATATAGCGGAATACAAAAATTAAATGGATATAAAGCTGCAATTACAAAAGCACAACAAACTATCAATGATACTCTTATTCAATCTTGCAATGATAGTATAAAGGAATCAACCGCTTTATTGCTAGATTTATATAATGAGGGAACACGTTTTGATGCCATCCTTTCTAGCGAAGATATTTTAGCCGTTGGTGCCATTAAATTCGCTAAACAAGTTGGTCTTAGTATCCCTGCTGACTTAAGTATAATCGGATACAACAATTCATTACTAGCAAGTTGTTGCGAACCTGAACTCACCTCAATTGATAATCATGTTGAAACTTTAAGTATTACTACTGTAAACACTCTTATGAGAGTATTAGGAGGACATACAGTACCAAACAAAACTATGATTTCCAATGATTTAATCATAAGAAATACAACTAATATCTAATTACAAAAGGAGACTTTTTATGAAACAATTTATGGACAAAGATTTTTTACTATCTAATGAAACCGCTAAAACTCTGTACCATGATTACGCAAGTAAGGTGCCAGTAATTGATTATCACTGTCATATTAATCCAAGAGAAATCGCTGAAGATATTTCCTTTGAAAATATTACTAAAGTATGGCTAGGTGGTGACCATTACAAATGGCGTCAAATGCGCTCAAATGGAATAGATGAAAAATATATCACAGGAGATTCTTCTGACAAAGAAAAATTTATGGAATGGGCAAAAACTCTTCCTCGTGCAATCGGTAATCCATTATATCATTGGAGTCACCTTGAATTACAACGTTACTTCGATTACTATGAAGCATTAAATGAAAAGACTGCTGAAGAAGTATGGAATCTTTGTAATGAAAAATTACAAAGTGGTTCAATGAGTGTTCGTAATATAATCAAGCAATCTAACGTAGAAACAATATGTACAACTGATGATCCAATTGATTCATTAGAATGGCATAAAGCAATTGCAGATGATACTTCATTTGATGTTAAAGTTCTTCCAACTTTTAGACCTGATAAAGCTATGAATCTTGAAAAACCAGATTATAAAGAATACCTAGATAAATTAAGCAAAGTAAGTAACATTACTATTAAAAGTTTTGATGACTTATGCGCTGCTATCACAAATAGAATTGATTTTTTTGCTTCTATGGGTTGTAAAGTGTCAGATCACGGTCTTGAGTTTGTTATGTATCAACCTGCTACAAAAGAAGAAGTTGAAGCAATCTTTGCAAAAAGAATGAATGATGAAGCTTTAACAGAATTAGAGCAATTACAATTCAAAACTGCATTTATGGTACATGTTGGTAAAGAATACCACAGAGTTGGTTTTGTTATGCAATTACATTACGGTGCAAAGCGTGATAATAATACCTTCCGTTTCAACCAACTAGGACCAGATACTGGTTTTGATTGTATCAGCACTTACACTTCATCTGCTCAATTAGCTAATTTCCTTAATGCACTTAATACTACGGATCAATTACCAAAAACTATTATTTACTCACTAAATCCAACGGATAATGCTGCTATTGGCACTGTTATTGGATGTTTCCAAGACTCTACAGCTGCTAATAAAGTACAACAAGGTTCTGCTTGGTGGTTTAATGATCACAAAACTGGCATGATTGAACAAATGACTTCTTTAGCTAATTTAAGTCTTCTTGGTAATTTTGTTGGTATGCTAACAGATTCAAGAAGTTTCTTATCATATACAAGACACGAATATTTCAGAAGAATCCTTTGTGATTTAATTGGTACTTGGGTTGAAAATGGTGAATATCCAAATGATTTAGAAGCTGTTGGACAATTAGTTCAAGATATTTCTTATAATAATTGTGTTAAATACTTTGGTTTCTAAATAATATAGAAATTATAAAGAAATAATATAAAAGATATGAGTTGAAGTTCTTTCCTACTTTGACTCATATCTTTTTATATTATTAAGACAAAACTAATTCCCAGATAATATATCAATTGTCTCTATTTTTATGCTAGACTCAATTATTAGGTAGCATATCTTTATATTACAAAGACACTTATTACGGATTTTAATAAATTTATAACCATTCTTAATAATTAAAGCAATAATAATCGTTGTATTAAGATAATTGATGCTGTATAATATGCAGTTGAATAACTAAACTGTATCTATGGAGGTGCTTATGAAACATATTATTAGTCCACTTGACTTGTCTATTGCTGAGTTAGATGATGTTTTAAATTTAGCTGAAGATATTATAAATGAGCCAAAAAAATATTCCAATGTGTGTCAAGGCAAAAAATTAGCCACATTATTTTATGAACCTAGTACTAGAACCAGATTAAGCTTTGAAGCCGCTATGTTAAATCTTGGTGGTAGTATTCTAGGTTTTTCTTCTGCAGACTCTTCTTCTGCTGCCAAAGGAGAAAGTGTTGCCGATACAATTCGTGTTATATCAAGCTATGCTGATATTTGTGCCATGCGTCATCCAAAAGAGGGTGCTCCTTACGTTGCTTCTACCTACTCTACTATTCCAGTGATTAATGCTGGTGATGGAGGACATAATCATCCTACACAAACACTTACTGATTTATTAACCATAAAGAAGTTAAAAGGGAAATTAGGTAATTTAACTATTGGTTTGTGTGGTGATTTAAAATTCGGCCGTACAGTTCATTCTTTAATCAATGCTCTCGTTCGCTATGAAAATATTACCTTCGTACTTATATCCCCTGATGAATTGAAGATTCCTAATTACATTCGAGAAGAAGTATTAAATGCAAATAACATTAAGTATAAAGAAGTAAAAGTTTTAGAAGAAGTTATGCCTGAACTTGACTTATTATATATGACAAGAGTACAAAAAGAACGTTTCTTTAACGAAGAGGATTACATTAGATTAAAGGATTCATTTATCTTAGACCGAAAAAAAATGTCCCTAGCAAAACCTGATATGTTAGTTCTTCATCCACTTCCTAGGGTAAATGAAATTGCTACAGAAGTTGATTCTGATCCAAGAGCTGTTTATTTTAAACAAGCGGAATATGGTGTATATGTGAGAATGGCATTAATTATGCGACTATTGGAGGTAGATATATGTTAAATATAGGTGTTATTAAAGAAGGCATTGTTATTGATCATATTGAAGCAGGTGGAGCTATGAAAATATACTCTTACCTTAATCTAGAAGAATTAGATTACAGTGTAGCCATTATAAAGAATGCAAAAAGTAGTAAGATGGGTAAAAAAGACATTATTAAGATTGATGGATTTTTAAACATCGACTTAGAGATATTAGGAGTTCTAGATCGTAATATAACAATTAATATAATTAAGAATGGTGTAAAGGTAGAAAAACGGAACCTAGACCTTCCAAATCAAGTTACTAACATTATAAAATGTAAAAACCCAAGATGTATTACATCTATCGAGCAAGAAATCCCTCATGTATTTAAATTGACTGATACTACGAAGGGTATCTATCGTTGTATCTATTGCGAACAAGCTTTTAAAAGCAATAATATATAATTTAAAAATATAAAACGAATAAATAATAAAGGTAATAATGTTTACTTCTCAAAATTGAGTAAATATCATTATTACCTTTATTAAATATTAATACTATTCTATTATACCACAAAAGATTAATAATATACTAGGACTTAAGAAAACTTGTATCATTTATTCCATCACTTTTTGCATAGATGTGATTCTATTCTTTACAACATCCCAGTCAATATTCTTCATGAAATTATTAATGTATTCCACTTTATTATCTGCATATTGCAAAAAATAAGCATGTTCATACATATCTAATACAAGCAAAGGTATGGATAGCGCAAACATACCAACATCATGAGCATCCATACTACAATTTCTAAGCCCATTGGAGCGAACGTCATAACAAAGTACAACCCATCCCCTACTAGCTTTTGCAGTAGCAATAAACTGTTTACTCCAATTATCAAAATCAGTAAATCCTTTTCCTATGTATTCTTTTACAAAATCATCTGGTGTATTATTTTTTGAACCAATGTTTTCAAAATAATATTCATGTAATACAACTCCATTTAAAGCAAATGTCTCTCCCCTTTTTATTCCTCTGTACTTACTATAAGTAGAATTAGCATCCGCATATCCTGAATCCCCTTTTAAAAGCCCATCTATTTCATTCATTTTTTTAATATAACCTTCGTATAAACGCATATGTACATCAAATTGTGCTTCATTAATCACTGTTACATCATTTGAATATTCAAAATTTACTTTCACAAACTCCATAAAAAAACCCTCCTTCTTTACACATTACTATATATACGCAAAAAAGGAGGATTTATTATTTTAATTTATTTATATTTATATAAGTACTGAAGTATACAACAAATTGTATTATATTAATGATTATAAACTTACTTTCATTATTATTAGAATAATCCAGTTATCGCTCCATATTCATTAACATCTATTCCTTCTGCTGCTGGCTTTTTAGGTAAGCCTGGCATTGTCATAACAGTGCCTGTAATCGCTACTACAAACCCAGCACCTGCATTAAGATATATTTCTCTTATATGAACATTAAAATCCCTTGGTCTTCCAAGTTTAGTTGCATCATCGGATAAGGAATATTGATTTTTAGCCATACATACTGGCACATTGCCATATCCTAATTCCTCAATTTTATCGATTGCTTTCTTTGCTAGTGAATCAAAGGTAACTGAATTAGCTCCATATATTTCTTTCGCTATCTTATTAATCTTTTCTTCAATACTGCATTCATTTTTATAAAGTGGAGTAAATTCACTTGTCTTAGTTTCAAGAACATGGATTACTTTGTTCGCTAAGTCAACACCACCAATACCACCTTTTTCCCAAACTTCAGATAATGAAAACTCACAACCTTTACTCTCACAAAATTCTTTTACAAAAGCCAATTCTTCTTGTGTATCTGTAACAAACTTATTTAATGTAACTACAACAGGCACTTTATATTTTTGTAGGTTTTCGATGTGCTTTTCTAAATTAACAATTCCTTTACTTAATGCTTCTAAATTCATAGTGGATAAATCTTTTTTGTCCACACCACCATTATACTTAAGGGCACGAATTGTAGCAACTAATACTACTGCATCTGGCTTTAAATTAGCTAAATTACACTTAATATCAAAGAATTTTTCTGCACCTAAATCAGCACCAAATCCCGCTTCTGTTACAACAATATCAGCAAGTTTAAGTGCTGTCTTTGTCGCTCTTACACTATTACAACCATGAGCTATATTTGCAAATGGCCCTCCATGAATAATTGCTGGAGTATTCTCTAATGTTTGAATTAAATTAGGCTTTAGGGCATCTTTTAGTAATGCTGCCATTGAACCAACTGCATTAAGTTCTTTTGCAGTTACTGGCTTTCCATCATAAGTATAGGCAACAATAATATTACCAAGTCTCACTTTCAGATCATTCATATCTTCTGCTAAACAAAAAATTGCCATAATCTCTGATGCAACTGTAATTGTAAAATGATCTTCTCTTACTACTCCGTCTGACTTTTTACCAAGGCCTACAACTACATTACGTAGTACCCTATCGTTAATATCAAGACATCTCTTCCATATTATTTGATTTGGATCAATATTTAATATGTTTCCTTGATGAATATGATTATCAAGCATTGCTGCGAGAAGATTGTTTGCTGAGGTTATAGCATGAAAATCTCCCGTAAAATGAAGGTTTAAATCTTCCATTGGTACTACTTGTGCATATCCGCCGCCAGCAGCACCACCTTTAACACCAAAACATGGCCCAAGTGATGGTTCTCTTAGAGCAATTACTGCATTTTTATTCAAATAACTTAATGCTTGCCCAAGTCCAACTGTTGTTGTTGTTTTACCTTCACCTGCAGGTGTTGGGTTGATTGCAGTAACTAAGACTAACTTACCATCCTTGTTCTCCTTAATCTCTTCCCACAACTCATCAGAAAATTTAGCTTTGTACTTGCCATAATAATCTAAATATTCTTCACTCACCTTTAATTTAGTAGCTACATCTTTTATAGGAAGTAATTTTGCTTCCTGTGCTATATCAATATCACTTTTCACTGGTAGCCTCCTGTTCTATTATTTATATCTATTATTTATATTTATTATTATATCAAATATTACCAAGAATAAAAGAGTAATATTTATATTAATTAATAGTTCTACTTATAAGTTTAAATTCTTTGACCTATTAATAATAATTGGCTATAATAGATTTACCTATATATAATTAACATTAGACAATATAACTATAGATAAAAAACTTGTATAACAAGTTTTTAGAGAAAGAAGGATATAGTATGATAAATACTGTTATATTTGACCTTGATGGCACTTTACTTAATTCAATTGATGATATCTGTGATAGCATAAATGAAACTTTAGTAAATTATGGTTATCCTACAAGAACATTAGAAGAAGTGAAAAGTTTTGTAGGAAATGGAGCACATAATCTAGTAATAAAAGCACTACCTAATACTGCGAAAGAACATACAGTAGACGATTTCTTGAAAAGTTATCTAGATAACTATATGAATAACTTACAAAACAAAACAAAGCCATATGATGGTATTCTTAATCTATTAGAAGTCCTAAAGGATAAGGGATATAAATTAGCTGTTGTTTCTAACAAATCAGACTCGGGGGTAAAAGCTCTGTGTAAAGACTATTTTAATCCTTACATTAAAACCGCTATCGGTGAATCAATTCATACACCTAAAAAGCCAGCCAAAGAAGGAGTTATACAAGCTTTAAAAGAATTAGACTCTTCCTTAGAAGAAGCTATCTATGTAGGTGATTCTGAAGTAGATGTACTAACCGCTAAAAATTCCTCAATTCCTTGTGTTGGGGTTACTTGGGGATTTCGAACAAAAGAAATTCTTCTACAATATGGAGCAACCTATATTATTGATGAACCCTCTGAACTAATCAATATACTCGATAGGTTAAATTAAAATGTAACCTTAATATTATAATGCCCCCTATATTCCTACAGATGCAAAAGGTCAACTTTTAATTAATTTGACCTTTGGTATCTGTTTTTATAAAAGATTTTATTCTTTCACTAATATATAACAATTATGGTTCAAGACGCTTCATATCCCTTGGGAACAACGATGTTTCACGTACATTGGACTTATTAAGTAGACACATGGTTAAACGCTCGACACCTATTCCAAATCCACCATGAGGTGGAACGCCATATTTATGAAGCATTAAATAACAACTCATCTGGATTCATATTCCTCTGAGTCATCTTTTCAACTTGTTCCTTATAATCATGAATTCTTTGGCCTCCTGTAGTAATTTCTAACCCTTGGTATAATAAGTCAAAACTTAGTGTATAGTCTCTATCCATCTTATCAACCATCGTATAAAAAGGTCTTCCACTACTAGGATAATGAGTAACGAATACAAAATCAGAACCTGTTTCTTTTTTAATTATTTCAGAAAGCAATCTTTCCTCTATGGGTTCTAGGTCATCTAGAGATTTCATCTCACGATTAAAAGTTCTAGCAACTAATTCTTTTCCTTCGCTAAATTTAATCTGGGGTATACTATTAATTACAGGCAACTCTACATTTAACAGATTTAATTCATAAGCATAATTTTTATTTAAGAATTCCATGATATATCTTAACATACTTGTTTCTATCTCCATTATCTCAGCAAAATCTTCGATAAAACCAATCTCTAAGTCTAGACCTATATATTCATTTAAATGGCGATTAGTATCGTGTTTTTCAGCACGGTATACCTTACCAATTTCATAAACTCTTTCATATACTCCAACCATCATTTGTTTATAAAATTGTGGACTTTGAGCGAGATAAGCTTTATTACCAAAATAGTCAAGACTAAATACATTTGCACCTCCTTCTGCACCCGCATATACTATTTTAGGAGTATTAATTTCAGTGAACCTATGATCTCTTAGAAATTCCCTTGCCCCACACAAAATTCCTTCCTGTATTTTAAATATAGCTCTTTCCTTTTCATTACGCAAAGTAACTACTCGGTAGTCAAGTATGGTTTCTAAAGAAGCATCAATATTTTTATTGTTAATCACTACTGGAGGTTCTTCTAGTGGCTTTGATAATACACTAATCTTTTCTATTGTAATTTCAAACCCAATTTTAGATCTTTCGTCTGCCTTTACCACCCCTTTAATAACAACACTTGAATTCTCTTTCAATTCCTTGATAGGAAAATTACAAAACCCTGGTTGATAAATACATTGAATTAAGTCTCTTTTTCTCCTTAAAATAACAAAGGCAAAATCACTCATAATCCTTACCTTATATATCATACCGTGTAAAATAACTTGCTCACCTATTTTACCTCTTAATTCATCAAGTTCTAGTTCCATTTTCACATTACCTTCTATCATCATGGATGTTATAATTCCTTTTTTCATACTTTTATTTTCCTTTCTTTTTGTCAAAACGGATATTTTTAGCCTGCTTTGATACTTACTCATAACCTTATATCTACAACGAGCTGTTGCACTCAGAACTTAATATAAGATTAAATAAAAAAACCACATGGATACAATAATGAATTATTATACCTATGTGGCAACTATTATGAATTATTAAAAGTATATGAAAGTATTATAAACTAAACAAAGAAATATAAGAAATAATATGGGCTCTAAATAGATACCATAATTCTATACTTCAATTGTTTATTACTTAGTTAAATCACTTTTTTATATCTTCATGATAAGAATATCACCAACATAGGTATGGTTAAAAGCGCTTATACCTATGGATATTCCACAGCTATAAACGCTATCTATCATCGTCCCTATTTATTTGGTAATGAAATAACTGTATCATAAGATATATTCCTTTCTAAAATAATTTTTTACTAGGCTACCATATAATATTATATTTGTCAACTAATTGTCATTCTTTATAGTTGCTTCAAATCATATAAATATTATATCGTACTTATATTTCTTATAGTTTTCTTTAACTAGATATTGCTCTTACTCTTTAATTTCTCTAGTATATATTCTAAATACATAGCAACTAGATTGATATCCGTACATTGGTAAAGCATTCTTGCACCTACAACATCTTCAATTTCATTAAATATAAGTTCTCCATTATCACCAATAATGAAATCAATTCCTACCATATCAAAATCAAATATATCTATAATACGCTCTATTATGTTTATTTCTTCCTCATTTAACGGATATAGCATTACTTCACCACCTAATGAGAAGTTGGATTTGAAACCACTTTTTGCTCTTCTTAATATTGCTGCTATGATTTTTTTTCCGATAACGTACACTCTTAGATCTTCATTCTTTGATCCAGTTAGTGGTTGCACTACAAAATCTGAACGTTCTAACAATTCTATCACATTCTTATTCTGTTCTACATAAGTAGAATCATTATCATTACTACATTTATCTATCAAAAATACTTGACTACCACCATGACCTGCAACTGCTTTTATAACAGTAGGCTTTTCAATATTAGATAAAATATCATGTATTCTATCCCCCTTATAAAAAGCACTGTCCACCATCTTTATACCAAGTTTGGCCACATACTGATATGTTTTTGCTTTATCATTACATATCTCAGAAACAAAGGAATTATTAAAAACAGGTATTCCCATAGATTCAATTTGCTTTGTCAATAAGGGATAAATAGTCCTAGATATGACAAAATCAGGTTTTATAGTAGGAACATTCTCATAAAGCATATAATGCTCATTGTTTCTTACTCCAAATTCTAGACGTTCAACTATGATTAATTCTATCTCAATATTTAATTTTATACCTTCTTCCTTGTAAAAACCAATGTATCCTTTGTTTTTCTCTACATCTTTTTCACTGTACAATAACCAACCAATCATGTGCTACTCCTATTAATATAATCCATATAAATATAACCGACAGCTATGCAATAAATATAATATACGCACACTTATCGGTTAATTTATAAATTATTGTTTCTTTTACAACTATTTTTATTACTATTATTTCTTTCAATATTATTTCTTTTTAATTCTTACTAACAATTTACCCGATACAGATCTTTTTAATGATATACTCCATAATATTGTCAGCTACATTAACACCAGTACAATCATAAATACTTTTAAAATGAGCATTAGAATTAACCTCACATACAATAGGTTTATCATTTTCACCAAATAATATATCAACACCTGCAAAATCTAACCCCATTATCTTACAACAGGATATAGCAAGTTCTACTTGCTCTTTTGTTGGTTCGTATGGTTTCATCTTACCTCCACTAGTTATATTGGCTCTAAAATCACCATTGTCTGAATAACGATACATAGAGGCTACAACTTGATTACCTACAACCTGCAATCTAATATCTCTACCACGGCTATGATTTATAAATTCTTGAAAAATCACAGGTTTAATTCCTATCTCATTCATTCTATCTTTTAATTCCTCTTTATTTTTAACTAAATATACTTGCATACCAAAGGAACCAAAACATTCTTTTACAACAAGAGGATACCCTAATGTATTCTCAACAGAATTTAAGAAATCAAGATTTGTATATCCAATATTTGCAAAGGTCATTGGCGCTATTATAGTACGAGGCATTAATATTCCTTCATTTTGTAATGTAAGATGAGTAAGTGATTTGTCATCACGTAATGCGATTGCCCTTGAGTTATTAAATACATTAAATCCAAGCAATTCCAAATAATGAGCAAGTCTTACATCTTTGTCCCAAAACAATACAAAATCCGGCTTATTTTTATTCTGTATTTTCTTTGCCTTTCCAAATTCCTCATCTAATCTAACTAGTACTTCATCATTGGTTTTATGTGTTAATTCAATTCCATGTTTTTTAGCAGCTTCCATTAACCATAGATTTATCTCACTAAATTTATTACTGTGTAGAAAAGCATTTGTTATTAACCAACCATTCATTTAATCACCATCCATCGATGTTATTCAGTAAATACGTTTTACTTTACACTACATTAATTTATACATACTCATCTATGTAATTTTCGAATTCTTCTAAAGACATAAGAATCTTTCTGGGTTTGGTACCCTCTTCTGGCCCAACTACACCAGCTTCTGATAGTTGATCCATTATTCTTGCAGCTCTATTAAATCCAATCTTATAAACTCGTTGTAACATACCAATAGATGCTTTGTCTTTTTCAATAATGAACTTACCTGCTTCAATGAAATAATCATCCCTGTCATTACCACTTGCTGCTACTGAGCTATCCACCGCACTCGCGCTAGTTATCTTATTAGCAACTTCATCACTATATTGTGGTTGTTCATTCTGTGTTTTTAGGAATTCTACAACAGAACTTACTTCCTTATCGGATACAAAAGCACCTTGAACACGTACTGGTTTTGGA
>JAEWHU010000006.1 GCA_023387635.1 Bacillota bacterium | reverse complement strand
CCATAATACAATCAATACTATAAGATTTTAAGAATAATGCAGAAGTTTCTATAACTTCTTTGTCAGTTGTAAATAGAGCCGTTATGGTTTCTGGCTTGTATTGAGAGTATAAACAAGCGAAAACTCCAAATATTAAGGAGAAGCCTATACCTATATATAAAGCTTGCTTTGCTCTTTTTGGCTTATTTGCGCCAATATTTTGTGCTGTAATTACGGCTATTGAAGAAGCAAAGGCAGTCGGTATAAGCATTGCAAATATTATTATTTTTTCTACCACACCTACGGATGCAGAAGCAACTAATCCCATACCATTTATTATAGTTGTAATTAATAAGAATGATATATTTATTAAACCATCTTGTAAAGCAATAGGCAATCCTAACTTAAATATACTCCTTGCTTTTTCTGAATCGATTTTTAAGTAACTTTTATTAAACTCAAAGTCAAATCCTTTTTTTACAATAAATAATATGGCAAGTAGTAAACTTATACCTTGAGCAGATATGGTAGCAATGGCGGCTCCAAGAGCTCCCATATTAAATCCACCAACTAAAATTAAGTCAACTACAATGTTAATTACACAAGCAACTGCAATAAATATTAATGGTGATTTTGAATCTCCTAATCCTCTTAATATACCACTCACTACATTATATCCCACTATAAATATGATACCTATTGAGCATGTAAAAATATATTGATTTGTATATGCTACTGCTTTTGCTGGTGTGTTCATTAAATGAGTAATGCTATTTGTTAATAATAGCATAATTGCAGTTAAGATAACTGATATTATTAAAAATATACTAATCATAGTTCCTATTGCTTTAGAGATATCCTTTTCTTTCTTACCGCCTAAGTACTGTCCAATTATTACAGTTCCTCCAGTAGTTAATCCAAGTACAACGCCTGTTATTGTCTGCATAACTTGGCTTCCTGTGGCTACTGCTGAAACAGCTGCGGAGTCTGAGAACTGACCGACTATTAATAAATCAGCTGCTCCATAAAGTGCCTGAAGTAAACTTGATAATAAAAATGGAAATGCGAACTTTAATACAGTAGGCATAACCTTTCCTTCTGTTAAATAATTATTTTGTTGCATAAAAGTCTCCTTTCTGTCCATACACCGTGAATTCTAGCGTTAGCAATATTGATATTCAATTCAGTATGTGAATTTTTTTCACTTACCCTTGAAATAAAAAAAAGCTGGATAAAATAGTTGGACTAGTCCAACCATCTTATCCAGCATATAGATATCTATATACCCTCCGATGACACAAGAATTTTATCAAAGACAGTAATTAATGTCAATAGCTAACAGTGAAGCTTACAAAATAATTCTAAAAGTATTTCTCTTTCTAACTTATTTAGTGTATTAACTTAGATTATCTTGCAATTCTTTTCTCGTTTTAATAAGAAACAACAAACACCTAAAGTTACAATTTCTGCAAAAGGCATAACCATCCATATTCCAGAAGTACTAAAAATAACAGGTAGGATTGCTATTCCTATTAAAATAAAGAATAATCCACGACTTAAAGAAATAATTATGGATTCTTTCGCTAATCCAAGTGATGTAAAATAGGATGAACTTAGAATGTTAAATCCATTAAATAAGAAACCAAAGGCAAATATCTTTGTACCAAAAGTAGCAATATTTATAATGTCTTTATTGTCACGGATGAACAGTGCTACTAAATTTTCTCCAAAGAAGAAGAGGGAAATAGAAAGAATTACACCAATGATAAAGGATATTTTAATGGAAAATCTCATTACATCTTTCACTCTTTTGAAATTTCTTGCCCCATAATTATAGCTAATAAGTGGTCCTATACCATCTGCTATGCCATACATAATAAAGGTAGAAAAGAGGCTAATGTAACTTATAATGGTAAATGATGCAACTCCAACTTCACCTAAAGTCTTCATAAAGGTCATATTAAATAAATAAGTAGTAATAGCTGCTGCAATTGTGCCCATACCCTCTGAGGCTCCATTTGAAATCACTGGTATTATTGTGCTTTTATCAATCTTACCAACAAAAATATTAATAACGTTTTTTTTATCAAGATGTGGCCATATTACATAAAATAAAGCGATTGGCTCTGCAATACTTGTAGATATGGCAGTTCCAAGAACTCCAAGCTCCATATATTTTACTAAAATAATATTTGATAAGATATTTATAGTCAGGCTTAAGAGCATGCCTTTAAAATACAAGTCTGGTTTTTCTAACAACCTATTAGAAAATGCAAATTGAGTCATTAAAAACATTGGAACTAAAAAAAGTGAGACTATTTTTATATAAAGGGAGGTATCCTTTAGTAAGATTTCATTAGCACCTAAAATGAATGCAATTTGGTCACTAAAGAAAAATCCAATTATAGTTAAAGTACTAGCTATAATAATTAATAGAATAAGTGACGTCCTATAAATATTTTGTGTTTTAACTATATCTTTTTCTCCTAAACTCCTTCCCATATAGCTTAATGATCCAATTACAACTACCATTAGACATGCTACATAGAACTGAGTAAAGGGTTGAGCTATGTTGACACTTGCCATAGCATTTTCACCTACATAATTGCCTACAAACAATCCATCTATAATACTTTGTGTACCTAATATAAGCATTGATATAATGGCGGGTATAGAATACATGACAAATAGCTTTGGTATCTTTTCTGTTTCTAAAACATTATTCTTCATCTGTAAATCTCCTTTTAAAACTAAATTCTTACTTTTATATAAATTGACTATAATTAAGGCATAATATAGAATAGGGTATCCGGTAACCATATAGTCAAGAAGGGATTTGAAAAATGTGAATAATTTTAAGAATTACTTTACTACAGGCGAATTTGCAAAGCTTTGTTCTGTAAAAAAGCAAACGTTATTTCATTATGACGATATAGGAGTGTTCTCACCTGAGATTAAAACAGACAATGGATATAGATATTATTCCATTACTCAATTAGAGATCTTCAATGTTATCTCAATGTTAAAGGATCTTGGGATGCCTTTAAAAGATATTAAGGATTATCTAGATAGAAGAAGCCCTGATGAACTTATTTCTTTACTTAATACACAAAAGATAGCAATAGAACATAAAATTAATAGACTTAAGCAAATGCATCATTTAATCGAACGTAAAATTCATATAACACAAGAGGCTTGTAATATATATGTTGATGAGATAATTTTAAAGACAATTCCAAAGGCCTATTTAGTTAGAACTAATACTAAGAATATGGAAGATGAAAAAAATATAGCAGTTTATTTAGCAGAACATATAAAATATTGTAAGGATAAAAATATTTATAGTCCTTATATTACAGGGGGAATGCTTAGTTATGACAATGTTAAAAATAGAGATTATAGTTATTATGATTATTACTATACTCAATTAGATAATAATGAACATGAAAATTATAATTATATAAAAGAAGAGGGACTTTATTTGACTGCTTATCATAAAGGTGGATACTATACAGTTGAAAAGACTTATGATAAGATTTTAAAGTTTATAAATGATAATAACCTTACTATTAAGAGCTATTTTTATGAGGATGTTTTGCTTGATGAACTTTCTATAAAAGGGTATGAAAATTATGTTTTACAAATTTCAATTAGAGTGTAATAGTATAATGAATCCGAATATAACTCCTACTTGGTATATAATTCGGCATATAAATTATCGGTGAGACATTGTAGAACTTATTGCAATAGAACCTCATATTATACTATTAGTAGTATGTTGTCTAAAGATATACTGGGATTTTTATGGGGGTGAAAATTATATTAAAATTTGAAATCGTGGTAAAAGACATAAGATATAATGATATAATTGATAGCTATATTACAAAAGAAAGTACAGGGATAAAAATACTAAAAACAGTAATAAAAAAATGTCCACCAAAACTGAAAAATGAAATGGTTGTTATTTATATCTCGACAAATAAAATGGATCTAATAAGGAGAACAAATCTATATATTAAAAAAAATAAAATTCCAATAAGTGTAGTAGATATTGAAGCTAAAACTATATTAAAATAAATAATTAAATTTATGGGAGGTTTATATGTTAAAGTTTGAGGTTACTTTAAATGAGATAGATTATAGTTCCTTAATTATAAATACATTACCTAAAACACTGAGTAATTTAGCTTTTAAAGATGAAAAAGTAAATAAATTAATGGAATTATTAAATAAAGAAAATGTTTATCCAAGTATATTGTTAGCTAATGCATTAGAAACGTTATCACAGGAACAGTTAAATAATTTGATAGCTGGTATAGCAACATTATATTCAGATGAAATTGTTGAAAAAGTGAATGAGATTATAAATAAAGAGCAATTAAATGTTGAAATTGCTAGAATTAAAGTGGATAATATATAGGTTAGAGATTTTCTATATAGTCTATTTCATAGACCAAAATAGCCATAGATTTAAGTTGTATTTAAATTAGTTACTAGATAGCGATTTAAATGAAGCAATAAGATAGCTACTTGACAACAACACCTATTTAAGGTATTATAACTACAATTTATTAGTAGTGGAGGAAATATAATGATATTAACTAATACTCATCATCATCATACTCATAATTAACGATTAGTTTATGTAACACGTAGGCTTAATCGTTATTGGTTATGCCTATGATGAGGATATTGTGATATCATATTCTTACAGTCATTTGGGTATAACCTGGGTGGCTGTTTTTTTGTGCATGTAGAAGAGGGTGCTATGAATAATAAATTTTAGATAATTACGAAATGTATAAGGTATATAGAAATATGTAATTATCGAATTTCCCAGTTATATTAGAAATAAATAAAATAGAGAGGTGGATTTTTTATGAAAATTACAACAGTTAAAGGTACCAATGATTATTTACCAAGAGAGGTAGAACTAAGAGATTACATTCAGTCAGTGATTCTAGGTACTTATAAGTCCAATGGTTTTGAGCGTATTATTACACCAATTATTGAGGATATTGATAATATTGATAAAAGTGAGGGTGGAGATAACTTAAATCTCATCTTTAAAATTCTAAAAAGAGGAGACAAGCTATCAAAAGCAATAGAAAGTGGTGTTGAGAACGATTTAACAGATCTAGGATTAAGATATGACCTTACCCTTCCTCTTAGTAGATATTATGCCAATAATAGGAATTCACTTGTATCACCATTTAAATGTATTCAGATTGATAGAGTATATCGTGCAGAACGTCCACAAAAAGGCAGACTAAGAGAGTTTGTACAATGTGATATTGATATAATTGGTACAACTTCAAAATATGCAGAGGTTGAACTTATTACTACAACTGCAAAAGCTTTATTAGCCCTTGATATGAAAGGATTTAGAGTTAAAATAAATGACAGAAGAATATTAAAGAATACACTTCTTGGAATGGGATTTGAAGAGAGTGAATTAGATAGAGTCTGCGTTATCTTTGACAAATTAGATAAAATTGGTGCAGAAGGTATTAATAATGAATTAGAAGAAGGTAATTATAAAAAGAGTAGTATTGATAATTTAATGAATTTGCTAAATATGATGCCGATTTCAATTGACGCTCTAAAAAATATTTGTAGTGATAATGAGGCAATTGACAATATTGAAACTATCGTAAATAAAGTTACCAAACTTTCAAAGGGTGAGTATACTGTAGATTTTGATATATCCTTAGTAAGGGGCCAGGGATATTACACAGGAACTATATTTGAAATAGAAAGTTCCGAATTTAGAGGTGCTATTGCTGGTGGCGGAAGATACGACAACTTAATAGGTAAATTCTTGAATGAAAGTGTGCCAGCAGTTGGATTTTCTATTGGGTTTGAACGTATATTTAATATATTAAGAGAAAACGGATATAAAATTCCAGACAGTAATAAAAGATTAGCTGTATTTTTTGATGATAATTCATTTGATGAAGCCAATGAAATTGCAGATTTATATCGTAAAGATTATTATGTTACTTTATTTGAGAAACCAAAAAAGATGGGTAAATTCCTTAATAAACTTAAAGAAGATAATTATTATGGGTTCTGCGTCAGCGATAGAAGTGATGAAATAAATATTTTGTAATTAAAAGTGGATAATCTAATCCCCTTGATTATTTTTTTAATTACTCTCACTATGTATAGATTAAAAAAAGAGCAGTTATTCAATTGATTCCATTCCATTGAATAACTGCTCTTTATATAAGGCGTAAAATTTATAATGCCATTTTGACCACCAATTATTTTTTTATAATAATCGATTGAATCATATATTCTGCAATGGATTTTATGTCTAAGTCAGATGAACTCGTTGCATTAACGCTTATTAAGTATTGGTCAATACAGAATATATATTGTGTTTGTTGTAATGTTACGCTGTTATCATAACATGAAACAGTGTAATCAGCTTTAAATGTTGTGAGAACATCTGTTTTAAAATCACTAATTGTAAAATCAGATACAGTTGCAGTGGCATCATTTAAGGAGAGTGCAATTTCTTCTTGCACTAATTCAGCCGTAAAATTATTACTAAGTTCATCTTTTAGTATATCGAATTCTATAACTTCTCCTAAATCAGTCAAAGTTATAAGAATTACATCTGTAACTTTAAGGTTCGGAGCTAATGTAACAATGTAAGAACCTACTTCAGAATTATCTACTTCAGATATCCAATCTTTTGGAACAACTAAATTAATGTTATCCATATTAAATTCCATTGCATTAAAAGGAGCTTTTGCTAAATATGGATTTGCTGCTTTCTTTACTGTTACTTTGCAAGTATATTTCTTTCCATCAACTACAGCAGTAATTGTAGTTGTACCTTCTGAAATTGCGGTTATCTTACCATTTTTCGTAACAGTAGCAACTTTCTTTTTACTAGTTGACCATGTTACTTTCTTCTTTGTACCTAAGATAGTTAGAGTTTTTGTCTTACCAACTTCTAGTGTTAATGTTTTCTTACTTAGTTTAATGGTAGCTGCTTCTGCCACTTTACTATTACCAACAAGTGGTAAGGAAGTAGGGGTTACTACGGATACTATTAGTAATAGAACAATTACTAATTTACGTATTTTTTTCATTTAATTTCTCCTTTAATTAGTAGTTTTTAGAACAAAAGGAATTCAAAATACTTTATTCAAATTATATAGAAATAAATATAATTATTTTTAATAATAAGTGAATCTACTAGGATTATCCGATATTATAAACGTACGTATCCATAGCTACCTACCATAGCATCAATCTTTTGTTTTGCCTTACAATGTGGGCATTCGCTAATTTTAAAGCTTTCATATTCAGGAAGG
>JAEWHU010000330.1 GCA_023387635.1 Bacillota bacterium | reverse complement strand
TATATGTATTTGTTACATCCCTAGAAGACCCTACAAAGGTAATAAGTGAGCCATCTGGTTATTTCTTAGCACCACTTAGAGAAGAAAGAGTAGGAGATGTATCCAATGTAGTGTTTACTAATGGTGCTATTGTGGATGAGGATGGAATGGTTTACATCTACTATGCTTCATCTGATACAAGGTTACATGTAGCCTCTACTACCATTGATAAGCTTATTGACTATGCTTTTAATACGCCATCGGATCCCCTTCGTTCGGTAGATTGTGTGAAACAAAGATGTGAATTAATAACAAAGAATATGAAACTCATGGGTAAATAAAGAGAAAAATACAATTGGTAAACCCTATGTCTTAGTTGAGAATATAAGGTTTTATATGGGGTAACCTAAAAATGGGTTACCCTATTTTTTTACAGTCTATTACTTTCGTTTTTTTTAACACTTAACATGTCTTAAAATTTGGCGCTTGAAACTTAAGATACTATAATGTCTTAAGTTCAGCCTGCAATTTACTCAGATTGCTGTAATAACGATCAACTGCCATTAAGGAAACAGCAGCATATTTCTTTAAATCCTCCAGCTCTTTTTCATTGCACGAATGGGTGGCTTGAAAATTACCATTGGGATTTTCAAGATCGTCATAAAGTTGATGTAAGGTTTTAAAATATTCTGTTCGATTCATAATACATAAACTCCTTTTAAAATAATTTATGAATACCTAGATTTGTACCACAGCTTTCCCGTATCACCAGTTCGGGAGTAAGAGAAAATTTTGGGGGTGATACATTGCCTCTAATTGCAGCCAACAAAGTATTAATTACTATTCGCCCTAATAGATCGTGTTGTTGGTTAATACTAGTCAAACGAGGAATATGATATTCTCCACTAGGGAATTGATCGCAACTAATGACAGCTATATCCACGGGTACCTGAATAGATAAATCATACAAGCATCGCATTGCACCAATTGCCACATTATCATTGATTGCTAAAAATGCAGTAAAATTAGCATTGTTATTTATTAATGTATTCATAGCTGAATAGCCATCATTAAAATAATAATCAGATAATGATATTAATTGTTCGTCTATGGGGAGCCCCAACGCTTTAAGCGCATCTTTATAAGCATTTAAACGAATCTCGGTAATTGTTATATTTGGTTGTCCTCCAACAAATGCAATGTTACGATGACCTAGCATATAAAGGTAATTTAATGCGATAACTACACCTTGTCCGTTTTCGGGATGTATAAAGATACAGTCTACATCTTCAATCTCTTTACCAATGACCACAACAGGTAACTGTTTTGCTAATCGTGCCAATGCTTGCTTATAATTTTCATCTACCGTGGTTAAGTCAACCTGACCACCAATAATAAGTACACCGTCTACCTGCTTATCGATTAACATCTGAAAATAATAGGGTTCCTCTTTTGTATTACGTATACCATGAGAAGAACCAGCGAATAGCGTATTACAAAGGAGTAAGGTGTAACCAGATTCTAATGCGGAACGTTCGATTTCTAAAAACATAGAGGCAAAGTAGGGGTTTGAAATGTCTGGTAATATTACCCCAATCGTCTTTGTTTCTTTAGATATCAATCCTCTTGCAAGAGCATTTGGTGAAAAGTCATATTTGTGAATGATCTCTTCAACACGTTTACGCTTTTCTAGTGATACAGGCACTTTGCCGTTTAATACCCTAGATACAGTCGCAATAGAAACATTAGCTTCTTTTGCAATTTGATTTATCGTAATATTTTCTCTTTCTGACATAATATGTTCCTTTCTTCTTGTTTTTCCCTATTTTTTTATGTAGTATATAATATTATTTAATATAGCATAGGTGAATTCATAATGCAATAAAATATGAAAAGGTTTACTTTTGGGTTTATAAAAAATAAAATAATGCACAAAAAATATAACAATAAAAAAGCATATTAAAACATAATAAACAATTCGTTGACAATGATTTAGCATCATGTTATTATATTTTCATGAAAACGTTTTCAAATATTAGTAAAAGGGTTTGTAGAATCATCAACATAACTGTATAGTTACGAATTACTTACTATGAGAATATCGTAAATGAAAGGGCTGCCATAAATAATCGTATACCATGGTAACGATAACCAAAGGACAGCCCTTTGTTTGTAAGTCATAATGGTTTTGGAGGAGAAAATGAATACATTTATTGGATGTGATTTTGGAGGTACCAAGTTACTGATTGGTGAGGTGGATGAACAGGGGAACATCTTGCAAAGTAAGCGATATGAAACTGGGATAAGGAATCATAAGGACGCAGCGAATTATATACTTGCATGCCTATCGGATTATATGGAGGCAGTTGGGTTTCTTGGGACTCCAGTCGCAGCTGGTACAGGTGTGGTTGGTGTGGTAGACTATAAAAATGGAATATGGAAATCTCTTGACCATATTGAAACGTATCCAATACCATTAGCTGATCTTTTGTCTAAGAAACTTGGAGTTCCTGTATTCATTGATAATGACGTGAAGTGTGCTACTAGAGCAGAAATAGTTTTTGGACAAGGAAAACACAGTGAAAATTTTATATACATAAATATCGGGACAGGAATCACAGCAGGAATTGTAGTAGAGGGAAGAATACTTCATGGAGCTAATAATAATAGTGGAGAAGTTGGCCATAGTGTTATTGATATGAATAGAGAGCAATTATGCATTTGCGGTAGGCGTGGATGTGTAGAAGGTCTTGCATCAGGAACTGGATTTCAATCTGAGGTTCTTAGGATGTATCAAGAATATGAAACTAATCTAAAATTGCCAAAAGAAAATGAAAAGGTTAATATATCTGATATTTTCCGTTTGTCAGATGAAGGTGATGCGCTTTGTAGAAAGCTTACAACACAGGCGGTTGGGCAGATTAGTAATTTAATTATGAACTTGGTTCGCATTACAGATCCGGATACAGTAATTCTTGGAGGCGGCATGGTTAGTGATGGATGGCTCTTGTCAAAAATATATGACAACCTCAATGCATCTACTATGAGAGGGGTCACAAATGGGGTTAAACTATCAAGCTTAGAACCAAGATATGTGGGACTAATTGGTGCTGGAACTTTGGGTATGGGAAAGATAAAATGAATGAAACGGAAAGGATAGGCAAAATGAGAATAATAATAGCAGAAAATGAGAATAAATTTGATCAAATGGCAGCATGGATTATTATAGAACAAATGCTTACAAAGACGAATTCAGTAATTGGACTCTCTACAGGTCAGACAACGATGAATATGCATAAGATAGTAAATGATATTTATCAAGAAAATCCTTTTGATACATCAAATGTACGTATTTTTAATGTGGATGAATTAACGAATTTACCACGAACTTACCCAGGAAGTTGTTATGCAATGATAAAATCTCAGATTTGTGTTGGTTTAAACATTCCGGAGGAGCATTTTATCATGCCTCCTACGTTTAGTGATGATTTTGAATTAGAATGTAGAAAATTTGAACAAGCAATCGAGGAAGTTGGTGGAGCAGACTTACAAATGCTTGGAATAGGTTGGAATGGACACATTGGAATAAATCAACCGGGAACACCCTTTGAAAGTACAACTTGGGTATCTCCCATGGATCCGATTTTTGAAGCAAGGGTTCGTAAGGAAACAAATGTGGATGAGAATTATCCTTTGGGTGGTTTAACTCTGGGAATTAAAAATATAATGCATACTAGAAAAATTGTTTTAATAGCGAAGGGCAAGCATAAGGCAGAAATAATAAAAAAGGCTGTAAAGGGACCTATAACAATAGATATTCCAGCATCGGTTCTACAATTACATCCATGTTGCACAGTGTTATTAGACGCTGACGCAGCTTCCATGCTTTCCTAATGGCCGTAGGAAAAAGGAGGAAAACATGATAAAATATCGTACAGTATTTTTGGTAAGTCCCATGGGACATGATGTAAATCGCATCTGTAGCATAATAAATAAATGGATGTTAGAAACAGGAATATTTCAGACAGAAATAGTGGGAACACATCCAGAAGCTACGTATTCCATAGAAGAGTTTATGCTAAATCAGGATAAAGTAGGGAATACGGATTTATTCTTTTTTCTTTGTTCAGATCAGTATTGGAATAATCAATTGATAGAGCAAAATTTAGCCGATGCAGTAAGAAGTGGAAAGGGTGTATTATTCTATCATGGACTACATCCATGCTTTAATAAAAATCCAGAAATTGAGAAAATGATTGGATTGTTGTGGAGAGAAAAAGCTACTCATGGAGATTTTAATTACTGGAATGTATCAATGACAGATGAAAAGCTAGATAAGAAGCATCCGATTACAGACGGAATTAATGGGTTTTGTTCCAAGGATGAATTGTTTTGCTTGCTAGAAAATCCATGGAATGTACCCATGGATATACTGGTAACTGCTTATTCTGATCCGGAAACTATATCAAGATGGGGACATCCTGGGACAGGGAGAGAAGAACCTGTTTTGACGGTTGGAAAGTACGGAGAGGGTAACACAGTAAACTTTATCTTAGGTCATGTCTGGCCGTTCTATACAGGACATGGTTTAATGGAAGATACAACAATAGCATTAGAACCTCCACAATTTAAAAAGCTATTAATGAGGAGTTGTGAATGGGCAGTTACAGGTAAAGTTGAGGCTACTAAGGGCATATAGGAGGCATGAAGGTGAGAAAGCAGTTTTGGCAGGATTTGATTAATTCTGGTTTAATACATAGGCCCTTACCTCTTTATGAGGACGGCTCATTAGAAAAAATATGGGAAAAACGAAAGGTACTAAGTAGGAAAGCTATATGGAATAGAGATACTACCATACAGCCATGCCACAATGGAGAAGGTGAAATTACCATAGAAAAAGCAGAAGATAATAATATCTTAAGTCTAAAAGGTAATGCAATAACTTATTGTTGGCCCCAAGCCATGAGTCCTGATGGTGACTGCGCATTTTATGGTACGGTACGTGCCAAATTCAACATAGATAATGAGAATTGGGAAGAATACCATTGCCTAACCTTTTTCGTAAAATCAAATTGTTATGGGGCTAGAATAGTAAATCTTAATCTTGGAATTAAAAATGAAGGTGCTATTGCGGTGCCAGATGAATATTACCGAGAGGGAAGCCATGTAGTTAACTTAATCAATCATCAATGGAATCGTTGCATATGGGAATTTGGTAGTATGCCAAGAGATAAGATAACAGAATTAGAGTTTAATTGTAGACTTAATGGTAAGGATACAAGTTCTAGTGATGAAGTGTGTTTTCAAATAAAAGATGTTTATTTAGAGCAGGTTGTGCATCCTGAACCAGATAAGGGCTGGCAAGGTAAGAAGGATGGGATTGCTTACTCTTCCTCAGGCTATTTCCTAGAGGGTGAAAAAAGAGCGATAACAGCTATGAAAGCAGAAAAATTTAAACTTATAAATGCATCAAATTATCAAATCATTTATGAAGGTAGTCCACAGAAAAAGGTTTTTCAAGGAGAGGATTATTATATTCTTGATTTCTCATCTGTTGTTATAGAGGGAAATTACATTATTAAAATTGATGAAATAGAAACAAAGCCTTTCCCTATTAAGAATGAGGTATTCGAGGAAGCAATATGGAAGGTAATTAATTTTCTATTTTGTGAACGTTGCGGGTATCCAGTGCCAGAAAAGCATGGACTTTGTCACCAAGATGTTATTGCAAGACATGATGATAAAATTATTTCTTTTAGCGGTGGCTGGCATGATGCAGGAGATATGTCCCAACAATTAATACATACAGCAGAGGTAGCACAAGCATTGCTTGAAATGGCTGAAGCAACCAAATTAAAAAAGGGTAAAGTTAGAGAAGATGAGGATAACACCTTTAGCAAGTTGCTCTATGAGAGACTAGTAGAAGAGGCTTTATGGGGAATTGAATTTGTTCTTAAGAGTCGTTTTGGTGATGGATATCGTGCAACTAGTGCAGGTCTAGTTCGCTGGACCAATGGAATGATAGGAGATGACGATGACGTTGAAGTTAGGGTACATAACCATGCCTTTGAAAATTTGCTTTGTAGTGGTATCTGTACAATAGCTGCTAAATTGTTAGAGGAGTCAGATGGAGAGCTAGCTTGGAAGTGCGGGCAGATTGCAGAGGAAGATTTTGTGTTTGGAATGGACCGTTGGAATGAAGTTGGAATGGAATTGCCAATTATGTGGGAGCATACCTATTCCTCTTCTAAGTCTCAGTATTATGCTCTAATTACTTGGACGGCATCCTTATTATATGATAAAACTGGGAAAGTTTCTTATGGTGAGATAGCAGCTGATTATGGGGAATTGCTTGTTAAATGTCAGGAGGTAGAAGGTAAGGCAGGAGGAATTAAAGGCTTCTTTTACCGAGATGAATTAAAAGAGACAATTGTCCATTATAGTCATCAATCGAGAGAATATATGTATGTACAGGCATTTGACAGGTTATTAAAAAGTCAACCAGGCCATAAGAATAAGAAACATTGGGAGAATGCAATGTATTTATATGGGGAATATCTAAAAACCTTAATGAAATATGCAAGCCCATATCAGATGATACCTGCAGGCTTATATCATGAGAGCGAGGTAAAAGACAAAGAAGTGTTTGAGTTGTTGCATCTTCTAGTTGATTATAAAGATCAAAAAGAGCATTACTTAGAACAGCTCAAGAGTGGAATTCCATTAATGGATGGTTATTATATTAGGAATTTTCCCGTATGGTTTTCCTTCCGAGGGAATAGTGCCATACATTTAGGGATGGGAATTGCAGCAGCAGTTGTTGGGGGATACTTTATGGATAAAGAATTAATACAACTAGCAAAGGAACAATTATATTGGATTAGTGGAAAGAATCCCTTTCATCAATCAATGATATATGGCGAAGGGGATAGATATGCCCAGCAATATGCTGTCATGCCAGGAGAAATGACAGGAGAGATGCCGGTCGGAATACAAACATATGAGGATGAGGATATACCATATTGGCCGCATAATAACAATGCTACCTATAAGGAAGTATGGACTTCTTCTGCTTGCAGGTGGTTATGGACGCTTTCAACAATTTACCTTGGGGAAAATAGTACTGGAGGGAATACACATGATTAAAATAGGATTTGTTGATTGTTACTTAGATAACTGGCATAGTAACCATTATCCAGAATATATTCAACTAGCATCCAAGATGTATGGAATTGATGCGAAGGTTACCCATGCCTATGCTCAGATGAATCATCCAGATGAGGTATATGGTATGACAAGCAAAGCATGGTGTGATCAATACAACTGTATTCACTGTGAAACCTATGAGGAACTAATTTCTTCCGTAGATGCTATTATGGTAATGTGTGCAGATGACTGCCTACCTCATGAGGAATTGGCACGCAAGGCATTAAAAAGCGGTAAACCAGTATATTGTGATAAAACTTTTGCGCCTTCCCTTGAAGCAGCGCAAAGAATGTTTGACATCGCTGAACAATATGAGACTCCACTTTTTACTTGTTCTGCGCAACGTTTTTGTATGGAGCTGCTAAGTTTTAAGCGTAGGGAAGAGGAAAGTGTACATTACTGTGCATCAACAGGACCTGGCGACATGATAAATTATTCTATCCATCAATTTGAGATGCTACAGTCACTTATGGGTGTTGGAGCGAAACGCTGTCAGGCATTTTGTAGTGGTGATATGGTACATATTGTATATCAATATGAAAATGAGAGAATGTGTACTTTCACCCAAGGCAATAAATTACCCTTTCATTTATTTGCAGCAACCAGGTTAGAGGGTGCAAAAGAAATTGCAGTTACAGATTACTATATGAACTTTATGAATCGTCTTCTGCATTTCTTTGTGGATAAGAAAGTTCCTGTTACCAAGGTAGAGACATTAGAAATCATGGCGATGCAACAGGCCGGAAGGGAAGCTATTTTAAATCCGGGTGAATGGATTAGTGTATATTGATATAGGTGAATAATAATAGATAAAAAAACTTTAGGAGGAAAATATGTATTTAATACCACAACCTAGAAAGATAACGCTAGAAAAGGAAGAATGGCTTATCCTTCGATATAATTTTAAGATTGTGATTGATACAAATTGTGATTTACAAGTATTTGATCATGCCAAGTTGTTAAAGCAGGAGGTATTTGATAAGCTTGGTTTTTCCTATGAAATTACCAAAGGGAAAAAGGAAAATGGGGTCATATTTCTGGGTTTATTAGCAGAACTTGGGAGAGAAGAATATAGATTACGGATTACAGAGGATAGTGTAGAATTGTATGGTGGAAGTAATGCTGGAATTCTATATGGAATACAGACTTTACGGCAAATTTTAGAGAATAAAGGAGCAGTATTGCCATGTTCTCTCATAGAAGATTATCCACAGGTTCCAAACAGAGGCTTCTATCATGATATTACAAGGGGAAGAATCCCCACAATGGAATCGTTAAAAGCTCTGGCAGATAAGCTTTCATATTATAAGTTAAATCAACTTCAATTATATATTGAACATAGCTTTTTATTTAAGGATTTTAGTGAGGTCTGGCGTGATGATACCCCATTGACAGCAGAGGATATTCTTGAATTTGATAAGTATTGCAAGAAATTACATATAGATCTGGTTCCTTCCATAGCAAGCTTTGGTCATTTATATAAGGTTCTTCGTACAAAATCCTTCACACATCTTTGTGAACTTGAGAATTCTCATGAAGAACCCTTTTCTTTTTATGAAAGAATGGCTCATCATACCTTGGATATATCTAATGAAGAAAGCTTTGCTTTCGTAATAAAAATGATTGATGAGTATATGCCCTTATTTTCTTCTGATTATTTTAATTTGTGTGCAGATGAGACCTTTGATTTGGGAAAAGGTAGAAGTAAAGAATTGTCAGATGAAATAGGTGTTGATGATATGTATCTTAACTTTGTAAAACAAATCTGTGAATACATAATTGAAAAAGGGAAAAAACCCATGTTCTGGGGTGACATTATTCTTGGAATGCCAGAAGCAATTAATAAACTTCCCAAAGATACGATTTGCTTAAATTGGGGATATGCTCCTGATCAAGATGATAGCAAAATAAAGATTCTTAAGGAAGCGGGAGCAACACAATATGTATGTCCTGGTGTCAGTGGCTGGAACCAAATAGTGAATAAGTTAAAGGATGCTTATGATAACATAAGCAAAAGCTGTTCTTACGCAATAAAATATAATGCACTGGGAGTGTTAAATACCGATTGGGGAGATTTTGGACATATTAATCATCCGGAATTTTCTATGGCAGGATTAATTTATGGAGCAGCATTCTCTTGGAGTGATTGTGTTGTTGAATTTGAAGAAATAAACAATTGGATCTCTAAACTAGAATATGGTGATATTACAGAGAACTTTATTTCTGTGGTGAACAAAATTGCGGCACAAAATGCAGTCAGTTGGTTTGAAATTATTTGCTTCAAGGAAATGCAAGAAAAGAGTTTGTTAGGTAAACCATATGCACCGGTTTTGGAGAATATCAATTGGGAGAAAGCTCATGAAGCCAATGCTTTGTTAGATATGCATATCATGACAATTTATCATATGCTATCAAATGCGAAGACAGAAAAGCGGTATCTGTATAAAGCGTATATCATTGCTGCGGAGGGCATGAAATTATGGAATGAGATCGGTGCTCTCATAGTTTGTGGAGAAGAAACAGAATTGATTGGAAAACAAGGAAAGAAATTGGCAGTTGGACTAGAGTATTGGTACCACGAGTACAAGCAGCTCTGGCGCAGTGTAAGTAGAGAGTCAGAACTATACCGAATAGGCAATGTAGTATTTTGGTATGCAGATTATCTTCGTAAGTTTTTTTCTTGAGATTTACTTAAGTATAAAAATAAGGAACGTTGTATTACAACGTTCCTTAAAAATGTATTATAAAATATTCATGTCCAAACAGTAGTCAAATCTTCATTTACCTAATGTCAAACTATGTTTTTGTTATAATTCTTATTTACCGAAGTATCTTTCAAGTAAACCTTGGAATGCTTTACCATGTCTAGCTTCGTCTCTTGCCATTTCATGAACTGTATCATGAATTGCATCATGATCTGCTAATTTAGCACGTTTAGCTAAGTCAAATTTACCTGCTGTAGCACCATTTTCAGCAGCTACTCTTAGTTCAAGGTTTTTCTTTGTGCTGTTAGTAACAACTTCACCAAGTAATTCAGCAAATTTTGCAGCATGTTCAGCTTCTTCATAAGCAGCTTTTTCATAGTATAATCCGATTTCTGGATATCCTTCTCTATGAGCTACTCTAGCCATAGCAAGGTACATACCTACTTCTGAACATTCACCTTCAAAGTTTGCTCTTAAATCCATAATAATATCTTCGCTAACGCCTTGAGCAATACCTACAACATGTTCAGCAGCCCAGCTCATTTCACCAGATTGCTCAGTGAATTTAGAAGCACCAGCTTTACAAATTGGACATTGTTCTGGAGCCATATCTCCTTCATGAACGTAACCACATACTCCGCATACAAATTTTTTCATTTTAAAAATCTCCTTTACTTGTTTAAATTAATAATAGTAATTATTACTGATATGATAGTATGATATAATATTGTAAAGAGTTTGTCAATATTAATTTGAATAATTTTCTCAATAAATTTTTATTAGAATGATTTATATAAAATAAGTAAAATTAGAAGCATTATAGTAATACAGGTGAAAATAAAAAACACTAGTCTATACTGTTAGTATAAACTAGTGTTTTTTCTTACAATCTGAACAAATGCCATAAAAGAATGTAGAATGACCTTGAATTTCACCATTAAAACCTTTACTTGCAAGGTCATTGATATGAAGTAATTCATCTTGGTCTATTTCTAAATCTATAATATTAGCACATTCGTTGCAAACAAAATGATAATGTTTTTGTATATCTGCATCGAATCTATCCATTCCAGTTCCGTGAGAAATTTTTCTTACTTCACCTTGTTCGACTAATAAATTTAGATTTCTATACACGGTACCTAAGCTGATATTAGGATAAATTTGTTTAATGTGCATATATACCATATCTGCTGTAGGATGCTCCTTTGTATGGGCTAGGTATTCTTTTATGGATTCTCTTTGTCTACTATATTTTATTGTAGCCATAAAGCACCTCCGATAATAGTAATGATTATTAATATTATCATATATTCAGTTAATCGTCAATAGGTTATGGCATAACTGCTATAAACTGATACATTAAGATGAAATGACAAGCGCTTCCACCCATGCAAAATAGATGAAAAATTTCATGAGAGCCAAAAAATTTGTGTTTCTTATTAAATATTGGTAATTTTAATGCATATATAACTCCGCCAATGGTATAAATAATTCCGCCTGCTAAAAGCCATAAAAATGCTTTGGTTGGTATTGAATTAAGTAAGGGAGAGAAAGCTAATACACAAGTCCAACCCATTGCGATGTAAATAACAGAGGAAAACCATTTGGGACAGGTAACCCAAAATGCTTTTAATATAATACCAAGTAATGCCATGCCCCAAATTAATAATAATAAAGTGATTCCAATAGGACCTTTTAGGGCAACAAGACAAATTGGTGTATAAGTTCCGGCAATCAAGATAAAGATCATCATATGATCAAATTTTTTTAACCTTTTGTTAATCTTGTCAGTTAAATTGAAGGTATGGTATACTGTGCTTGCGGTATATAGTAGTATCATGCTAAGTGCAAATATACCAAGAGAAATCAAATGTATCTTATTGGGGGCTTTTGAAGCTTTTAGTAGTAAAGGAAGTGTGGAAAATATGGCCATCAACATTCCAATAAAATGTGTTAATGCACTTCCGGGATCTTTTGCTTTCATTACTTTTTGCACCATAATATCAATCCTTTCATTTGAGAAATTATATAACTACATATTAGTAGCTATATGCGCGTTTTAAAATTGAAAACCACATAATGTAGTTATCATTACTACATATGATATAATATGATACTACATCATATGAAAATAAAAATCAAGGGGTAAATAATTAAATTATTAATTTATTTAATTTAAAAATTTATTATTAAGGAGAAACAAATGGAGATCCAAGTAGGAGATATAGTAAAATTAAAAAAACAACACCCATGTGGTAATTATTTATGGGAAGTGTTACGTGTTGGCATTGATTTTCGCTTAAAATGTAATGGATGTGGGCATCAAGTTATGATACCAAGAAAACAAGTAGAAAAGAGTATCAGACAAGTGATAAAAAAAGAGGAGTAGACTAATAATAGTCTACTCCTCTTTTTCAAAAATATTATATCCATGTAGGTAATTATTATATACAAAACTAAATAATAATTAATTTATAGAGGTATATAGTAAAATTGGTGTAAATATTATGAAATTTATTAGTATTTTATGGATATATATTGACTTATTCATGATTATATAGTAAAATTAACTAAAAATAAAGAAATATGTAAAGTATTTTAGATTATACTTAAATATCAAATGGAGGCAAGGTATGAGTAGATTAGTTATTAATGTTAGCAATAAAAAGTCCAAAATTAACAAAGAAATATATGGACATTTTTCAGAACATTTAGGAAGATGTATTTATGAAGGTTTGTATGTTGGTGAAGATTCTAGTATACCGAATAAAAATGGGATGAGAACTGACGTTGTAGAAGCATTAAAAGAGATGAAAATACCAATGCTTCGTTGGCCAGGCGGATGTTTTGCTGATGAATATCATTGGAAGGATGGAATTGGACCAAAAGAAAATCGTAAAAAAATGATCAATACTCACTGGGGTGGTGTATTAGAAGATAATAGTTTTGGTACCCATGAATTTATGGAATTATGTGACCAACTTGAATGTGAACCTTATATTAATGGCAACCTTGGTAGCGGGACAGTACAAGAGATGTCTGAATGGGTAGAATATTTAACATTTGACGGTGTATCGCCTATGGCAGATTTAAGAGCTAAAAATGGAAGAAAAGAACCTTGGAAAGTAAAATTCTTTGGTGTTGGTAATGAAAACTGGGGATGTGGGGGTAATATGACTCCAGAACATTATGCCAATGAATATAGAAGATATCAGACATATTGTAGAAATTATGGGGATAATAAGTTATTTAAAGTAGCTGGTGGTCCTAATGTTAGTGATTATAATTGGTGCGATACAGTAATGAGAATTGCTCATCCATACATGGATGCATTATCTCTTCATCATTATACATTTGAAAATAAATGGGAAGATAAAGGGGATGCAACTGAATTTGGTGAAGACGGTTGGTATAAAACCATGAAGAATGCTCTTTACATGGAAGAGTTAGTTACAAAACATTCTAGTATTATGGACAAATATGATCCGAATAAACGCATCGCGCTAGCTGTTGATGAATGGGGTTGTTGGTTTAATGTTGAAAAAGGAACAAATCCAGGTTTCTTATATCAACAAAGTACAATGCGAGATGCCTTAGTTGCAGGTATAACACTTAATATTTTCAATAAGCATAGTGACCGTGTAAGAATTGCTAATATTGCACAAATGGTCAATGTATTGCAATCAGTTATATTAACTGAAGGTGAAAAGATGATTTTAACACCTACTTACCATGTATTTAATATGTACAAACATCATCAAGATGCTACTTTAGTAGATAGTTATATTGAAACAACAAAAATTGGTAATGATGATGTAAAAGTTGTTAATTTATCAGAATCTGCTTCCATAGGGGTGGATGGGAAATTACATATTACTATTAACAATCTTTCTGTAACAGAGGAATATAAAGTAAATAGTGCTATCATAGATATGGGGATTAAAACTGTAAAAGCTGAAATTTTAACAAACGAAATGGATGCACACAATACATTTGAAGAACCAAAGGTTGTTAAAACAGAAGATTTTTCAAATTTTACAATTACATCAGAAGGAATTGACTTTGTTATTCCACCTTGCAGTATTATACACTTCACAGTAGAATAAATGTAATCAAAGAGTTGCCTCAAACTTAGATGCAACTCTTTTATTTTTTATAATAAGGCCTAATAAAAATAAAAGAAAAGAAAGGATGCGATATGCAATGGGTATGAAAATGGATAGAGAAGAACCTTCAAGTTATACATTCTGTAAGAGATGTTTAGTAAAAGATATGCCAGATGATGCCTATTTTAAAAACCTATATGAATATATTGATTCCATAGATAAAGATATTAAGGTTAGTGATGAAGAGTATGAGAGAAGATTAGAAACATGTAAATTATGTGATGATTTATTAAATGGACTGTGTCGAAAATGCGGTTGTTTTGTAGAATTAAGAGCAGCTATGAAAACTAAAAATTGTCCTAGTCCACAGAGAAAATGGTAAATTATGAAGAATGATGTAAAATATACTATATATATTAGATAATAATGGTAAAAAAAATTGACTTTATGTCGATATAAATTATAATAGATATATAATTGATATTAAGCATATGCCAATACGATGGTTGGTTTTGTTTATATGCGATAATATATGTATGTGCATAAATAAATCTTACATAATTTGGAGGAGTGACATGAAACGAAAGCAAAAAGCTAATGATGGGGCTAATATAGAAAAATTAGTGCATCGTAGTAAAAGAAAAGAAGCAAAAGAAAGCAAAAAAGCTCTTAAAAAAATGACGGTAAAAATGAAGACAAAGATGAAAGATGGAAAGTTAGTGAAGCAAAAGTCTGTGTTAGGCATAAGGAATCAATTATTAATAGCTTTTGTCATTCCAGTGTTATTTATCATCGCTTTAGGAATAATTTCTTATAGTAAGGCATCCCGTGGTTTTAATGAAAATTATGAAAATAGAGCAAGAACTACAATGAATATGGCAGCTAATTATATGGATTTTGTAATAAGTAGCATTGAAACTACTAGTGTTCAATATGTAAGTGATACTGAAATTACAAGATTTTTATCTAGTTTTTATAATTATGATGCAAAAAAAGCTTATGAAATTTATGAAGATAAAAAATATGATTTAATGGTAAAAACCACTTCAGAGAAATTTGTGGAGAATATTTTTGTTATACCTAAAGATACTGAACTAAAAGTTTTATCTAGTACTAATAGTGGAACCGTAACAGGTTTTTATAATGAGTTTATTGCAGCAGAAGAAGGCAAAAGACTTAATGATAATCCTAATGGAATGTATTTCCTAGGTTACCACCCTATTGTTGATACGAAATTAAAATTGAGTCAAAATAAATATGCATTTTCGTTGATTCGTGGATTTACTGCAAAAAATGGTGTTGTTATTATTGATATCAATAAAAAAGCGGTAGATTCTGTACTTGCTGATATTGACCTTGGTGAGAATAGTATTATTGGTATTATAACATCTGATGGTAGGGAAATAATAAGCAATTTAGAAGATGAGAATGAAACAACGAATTTTGCAAGTGAAGATTATTATATTAAAAGTGTGGAATCAAAGGAAACTAGTGGTCAAGAATATGTAAAATATAATTCGAAAGATTATCTTTATATGTATACAAAGATAAGTGATACTGGTTTAACTATCTTTAGTTTAATACCAAAAGCAGATATAATGAAGCAAGCGAATGAAATAAGAACTATAACAGTTTTTATTGTAGCATTAGCTAGTATAGTAGCTATAGCAATCGCTGGATTTATATCAGGCAGCATAAGTAGTACATTAAAAACATTTACTAGCAAGTTACTACTTATATCAGAAGGCGATTTGACTGTGGATGTTAGTGTAAAACGTAAAGATGAATTTTCATTGTTAGCAAAAAGTCTGACTAATATGCTTGAAAATGTTAGAAGTTTAATTCAAAAAGTGGCTAACGTTAGTGAATTGGTATCACAATCAGCTGTTGATGTAAAAGAATCATCTAATACAATAGCAATAACTAGTAATAATATCAATTCATCTATAGAAGAAATTGGTGAAGGTATATCAGGACAGGCACAGGATTCACAAGATTGTTTGATGCAAATGGATTCTTTATCTGGGCAGATTACAGCAATCAGTGATAATGTAGTTAAAATGGAAAAGGTAGCTGATAATACGAAAGAAATGATACTAAGTGGTATTGATACCATGGAGGAATTAACGAAACAATCAGAGGCAACTAATGATATTACAAAGTATGTTGTGAATAACATTAATGCTCTTGAATTAAAATCTAAGTCCATTGAAAATATTATTGGAGTTATAAATGAAATAGCATCCCAAACCAATCTTTTAGCACTAAATGCATCTATAGAGGCAGCAAGAGCAGGAGATGCGGGTAGAGGCTTTGCAGTAGTTGCAGATGAAATTAGAAAATTAGCAGAAGGTTCTGTGGTAGCAGCAGGAGATATCAGAAAAGTTGTAGAAGAAATTAGAACTCAAACAGTTGATACTGCTAAATCTGCAAAAGAAGCAGAAAGTATTGTAAATAGTCAAACTAAAATTGTTAACACTACTATAGAGACATTCCATAGTATGAACGATGGAGTTGAAAGCTTAATTGTTAATATTACTGAAATCGGAGAAGATATGATGAACATGAATGGCGCAAGAGAAAGTACATTAAGCGCAGTAGAAAGTATATCTGCCATATCAGAAGAAACGTTAGCAGCTTCAAACACAATCGATGAAACACTTACAGTTCAAGAAGAATCAGTTAAAGGATTAGAAGAAGCATCGAATATATTATATGGATACGCGAAAGAATTAAATGAGGCAGTACATAAGTTTAAAATTAAGTAATAGTTGTATTGATATGCAAGATCTAATTTTATATCGGGTATAACTATAGGAAAGATAAAAACAAGTTTGATAGAAAAAGACACTAAGATTAGTATTACTTACTAATTAAGGTGTCTTTTTTGCGCTTGGCGCAAAGTCGCCAGATTTTGAGAAAGGAATGGTGAATATTATGTATAAACCTTTACATATTGGAAATCTAATTGCTAAGTTTCCAATTATCCAAGGAGGCATGGGTGTTGGAGTAAGTTTGAGTTCACTCGCGGGTACTGTGGCAGCGAATGGAGGAATTGGCGTAATATCTACGGCGCAGATTGGATATTTAGAGGAAGATTTCTACAAAAATCCTTTAGAAGCAAATCTAAGAATGATAGGTGAGCATATTAAAAAAGCAAGAGAAATTGCACCTTCTGGTATATTAGGAGTCAATATTATGGTAGCAACCAAACAATATAAAAGTTATGTTCTAGAAGCTGTAAAACATGGAATTGATATTATTATATCAGGTGCTGGTTTGCCCATAGAATTACCTACCCTAGTTAAAAATAGTAAAACCAAAATAGTTCCTATCGTATCTTCCTTAAAAGCAGCATCTATACTACTAAAGCTATGGGATAAAAAGGAGAAAACTACAGCAGACGGAATTATCATAGAAGGACCAGAAGCAGGAGGACACCTTGGTTTTAAGTTAGATTATTTACAAGAAAAAGAGTGGGAGGATACAGGGAATAATGGCCCTTCTACCTTTATACATGAAGTAGAAGAAATTATAAAATTAATTAAGACTTATGAAGAAAAATATGATAAGCATATACCGGTGATAATAGCTGGTGGAGTGGATGATAAAAAGAAAATGGAGTACTATTTTGATCTGGGGGCATCTGGCATTCAAGTATCTACAAAATTTGTTACTACAAAAGAATGCGATGCAGATATAAAGTTTAAAGAAGCGTATATTGGTAGTAAAAAAGAAGATATTGTATTTGTTAATAGTCCTGTTGGTATGCCAGGAAGAGCACTGAATACAGATTTCGTAAAGCGAACACAGGAGGGACCTATCAAAGTAAATAGGTGCACAAATTGTATTGCAACTTGTAACCCAGCTACTACACCTTATTGTATAACAGAAGCACTGATAAGGGCGGCAAAAGGTGATATTGATAATGGATTAGTTTTTTGTGGTTCAAATGCATATAATGAAAATTCAATTAGAACAGTAGAGGATGTATTTAAAGATTTTTTTGAAATGTGATAGGGTTAATATAATTGGTAAAAAGTACTTATCATTTAGATATTATTAAGGAAAATCTCACAAATTAGAATGAAAAATTAAAAAATGGCTTGTCAATCCTTTATATCTATGATAAAATAAATAATTGTGATATGTTATACAAAATTTTCCTTGCTCTCTAGGATTTTTAATTGTGATCAATTAACATCAAGGTAGAGGGCCAGAGACCAAAAGGAGGTGCACACAACTATGAACAAATATGAATTAGCCTTAGTTGTAAATGCAAAAATCGAAGATGAAGCTAGAATAGCAACAATTGATGCCGTTAAAGAACTTATAGCAAGATTTGGCGGTACAATAACTAACGTTGATGAATGGGGTAAGAAAAGATTAGCTTACGAAGTTCAAAAAATGAAAGAAGGTTACTATTATTTCATCCAATTCGATGCTGATTCCAAATGCCCAGGCGAAGTGGAAGACCGTATTCGCATAATGGAAAATGTAATCAGATTCTTATGCATTAGACAGGACGCATAATAGAAGGAGGTATTCCTCAATATGAATAAAGTCATTTTGATTGGCCGTCTCACAAGAGACCCAGAAGTAAGATACTCTCAAGGAGACAATTCCTTAGCAATAGCAAGATATTCCTTAGCAGTAGACCGTAGGTTCAAAAGACCAGGTGAAGCGGATGCCGATTTTATCAATTGTGTAACATTTGGTAAATCTGC
This sequence comes from Bacillota bacterium, assembly GCA_023387635.1. Taxonomy (GTDB): domain Bacteria; phylum Bacillota; class Clostridia; order Lachnospirales; family Lachnospiraceae; genus Anaerocolumna. The sequence continues at coordinate 12,086 of JAEWHU010000330.1, read as the reverse complement.
TGAATTTGCTGAAAAATACTTAAAGCAAGGTACTAAGATTGCTGTTACTGGTAGAATTCAAACAGGTAGCTATACCAACAAAGATGGTCAGAAAGTTTACACCACTGATGTTGTTGTAGAAGAACATGAATTTGTTGAAAGCAAAGCTAGCGCTAGCGATGGAGGTTTTCAACCAACATCAAGACCAGCTCCAAGCCAAGCGATTGGTGATGGATTTATGAATATTCCTGATGGATTGGACGAGGAATTACCATTTAATTAAGCAATAAGAATAATATAATACAAAAATTGTATTCATCGGATAAGGAGGTCATGTTATGTCAAACTATAAGAATGACAGAAATGGAAACGATAAAGGCGATTCTCCAATGAGAAGAAGAACCAATCGTAGAAGAAAAAAAGTATGTGTATTCTGTGCAGATAAAAATCACACAGGTATCGACTATAAAGATGTTAATAAGTTAAAAAGATATATCTCTGAAAGAGGTAAAATTCTTCCTAGAAGAATCACAGGAAACTGTGCTAAACATCAAAGAGCTTTAACTGTATCTATCAAACGTGCAAGACACATTACATTAATGCCTTACACATTAGATTAATATTAGTTAAATCAAGGGTTGTAGAAGTCTGGTAAAGTGATTTACACGACTTGTACACGTTTTGAATAAGAGATTAAAGTTAGCCGTTACATAACGAAAGTTGTGTAGCGGCTTTTTTAACTTTATAGGAGCGTGTCCAGCGAAGCCAGAGCACACCAGTTGGCACAGCTCGACTATGCTATTCGCCACCCTATAGCCAAACTTGGTGCATTGCAGTAATGTAGGGTGCTAAGGGAGTGGGGCTTATGGCTGTCTTGATTAGCGTTAACAAGTGCTAAAATATGAATAATAATTTAGCAAGTTATATTGATAGGAATTAGCAATTAATTAGGTATATAAGTGAAAAAATAGGTGTAATCCTTAAAAATAGGCGTTTTTATATGTTAATAGAATCATCATTATAATAAATCTACCAAATAATGCAAATTATCATTGACAATCATTGTAAAATAGTACTATTATTAGAAATATAGAGCTATTTTATTAAAACGATTTAGCAATCTAAACAATAATTGATTTTAGAAGGAAACTTAAGAGCCGGTCTGTGTTTATTCATCCTAACGGCACTTTATTAGTTTTAATTTACAATGGAGAGGATGATAGTAGTGAAGTTATTTGTGAGGGACGTAAATTTTTATAAAAAAGCAGCAGCCATATCGATTCCCATCTCCATGCAAAGTCTTATTAGTATTGGTGTGAATATGACTGATACAATAATGATTGGTTCGTTGGGTGAAAATGCCCTTTCAGCAACTGCTCTGGCTAACCAATTTGTGAATATTTTTCATATTGGTTGTATGGGCATAGCTATGGGGGCTAGTGTCCTTACAGCGCGTTATTGGGGAATGAAAGATTTAAGAGCTCTAAAGAAGACAATCACAATCATGCTTCGTATATGCGTTCTATTTGCTAGTTTATTTATGGCTATTACCATAATCTCACCATTATTTTTGATGAGATTATATACTAATGATAATCAGGTAATAAACCAGGGAGTCCTATACTTAAAGTGGATGGTTCCTTGTTATCTTCTAATGGGTTTGTCCTTGACATGTACTATCGTATTGAGAAGTGTAGGTCATGTCAGAATTCCTTTGTTAAGCTCTATCGGTGCCTTATTTGTAAATATCTTTTTTAATTATATATTGATATTTGGAAAGTTAGGAGCACCTCAGATGGGTGTTGAGGGTGCTGCTCTTGGAACAATGATTGCTCGTATATTTGAATTTTTATTTATCTGTGTTTACTTCTTTTTTATTGAAAGTAAAATAGCTTATCGAATAAGAGATCTACATATGAATTGTAAATCACTAATTCTCAAATATATGTCAGTAAGTCTACCTGTATTTGTATCCGATATTTTATTAGCCATAGGTAGTTCGGTATTAGCTATGATTATGGGGAGAATAGGTAAGGATTTTGTATCTGCTAATTCTATTACCATGGTAACACAGCAACTTAGTACAGTATTAATTCATGGTATTTGTCATTCAGGCTGTATCATTACAGGGCATACTCTGGGCAAAGGAGAGAAAGAAAAGGCACAGGAACAGGCATATACCTTTATGATACTAGGTCTAATCATAGGGGCAGTGGCATCAGTAATCATTTTAGTAATTAAGGACCCTGTCATTAATATCTATAATATAACGGATAGAACCAAAGAATTAGCCAAGGAATTAATGAATGCAATAGCATTCATTGTTATCTTCCAATCAACAAACAGTATTATGACTAAGGGAGTTTTAAGAGGTGGAGGAGATACAAAGTTTTTAATGGTAGCAGATGTACTTCTATTATGGATAATATCCATACCTCTGGGATTTATGGCAGGTCTTGTATGGAAATTACCTGCGTTCTGGATATATATATTTTTAAAAATAGATCAAGTATTTAAAACTATTTGGTGCATTTTCCGACTTGCAAGTAAAAAATGGATTAAATCAATAAGCTCTTAAACATAAAATGATAATGAGAACATTACAATAAAGAGGGTGTCAGACTTGACACTACCTTGAAGGAGAGGTACATATTATGAAGAATATAAATCAAGCATTAACCATGCATCCAATCTTTTTTGATCCCCTAAATAAAAAAGCACAGATTATAGATAGAGAAGAAGTAAAAATAACCTATGTAGAAGAACCTGCGGCAATTGAAATTCTAGATAGTGGTAATGTTTTATTTCGCTATTATGCACCAGAAGCTAATAAGGTAGAGGTTGCTGGAATTAGCGGTAGTATGAGCAGGGAGCGGATTCTACTTGAATGTGAAGGAAATGGTTATTATACTAAGGTGGTATCGGGAATACAGCCAGGATTTCATTATCATAATTGGTATGTTGATGATGTTAAAGTATGTAATTCTAGTGGTAATTTCTGTTTTGGCTGTTTTGAGGCAATAAATTTCTTTGAACTTCCCGAACCTGGGAAGGATTTCTATTATATGAAGGATGTACCCCATGGGGATGTTCAGATACGAAAATATACATCTCAGGTTACTTCACAGATAAAGAGTTGTTATGTGTATACACCTCCTACTTATGATGTATCCCCTTATGAATCCTATCCTGTATTATACATACAGCATGGAGTTGGGGAGAATGAGACAGGCTGGATATGGAGTGGAAAACTGAATTTTATATTAGACAATCTGATAGCTAAGAAGAAGTGTTCCCCTATGATTGTAGTTATGTGTAGTGGATATGCCTTTGAGGAGAATACGGATACTGTATTTTATCCTGGTGATTTTGACAGGGAATTAATTCATGATTGCATTCCATATATTGAAAAAAATTATAGAGTAAAAAAGGGAAGAGAAAATCGAGCAATGGCAGGTCTATCATTAGGCTCTGCCCAGGCATGCCTTTCAGTTGCAAAGCATAAAGATTTATTTGCTTATTTGGGGGTATTTTCTGGGTTGGCTAAGGATTATCTAGATGTTATTTTAGAAGAAAAGTCACTGCCTATGGGATTAGTATTTCTCTCTGGTGGAATAGGTGAAACAGGATTGATTGACCAACAAAAACTATATGAAGATAAGTTTTCAAAAGCACAAATTCCTTTTATTCACAAAAGTTATCCAGGTTATCATGAATGGCATGTGTGGAGAGACAGTCTCCATGACTTTGTACAAAATATTTTTAGTCAGGAAATTTCCTCCGAACAAGAGCCAGAGTTTAAACTTATTGAAATAGATATAAGCGAGAAACAATTAGAGAATCAAACCTATGAGGAACAGATTATATTCTCAAATCCCGTTTACAAAAAAGTAATTTATGCATTTGATGAGAAAGGTAACCCAGCAGGACGATATGCTGATATTCCTAAAGGTGTAGAAATAGTAACACAAGGTGAGGCTAGATTTTGGTTTATTGCACCACAGGCAGAAAAAGTTGAGGTTGATGTTTTTGGGAAAGAGCGAATTGCATTAAATCCTGCTGATGGAGATTTGGGAGAGGAAGGATACTGGACGGGAACCCTATCAGGGATATCTCCTGGATTCCATTACCATGATTACTATGTCAATGGTACTAGGGTTATTAATCCAAAGGCACCACTAGGATATGGATGTTTTCGTGCAATCAATTATTTTGAGATGCCAGAGCCTAATTTTCCTGAGTATTTAATTAGTAATGTACCTCATGGGGCAATCCATATGAATTATTACCATTCAACTCAGACAGAACGAGAGAAATTGTGTTATGTCTATACCCCAGCAGAATATGATAAATCAAGTAATACACGCTATCCGGTATTGTACCTACAACATGGTGGCGGAGAAAACGAAATAGGATGGATATGGCAAGGTAAGATTGCTAATATTGCAGATAATTTGATTGCTCAAGGAAAGATGAAGCCTATGATTATTGTTATGAATGCAGGCTATGCATTTCGACCAGACGGAAGCAGTCATCCTGCCTTAGGATCCTTTATTGATGAACTAGCACAAGATTGTGTAGCCTTTATAAGTAACAAATATCGGACTAAAGAAGAACGAGAATTTAGGGCAGTAGCGGGTCTTTCCATGGGAGGCATGCAAACTCAGAAAGCAGCTTTTAGGTATCCTGAGTTATTTGCTCATGCAGGTATATTTAGTGGGGGGCTAACCATTCGTAATAAAGAAGAGGATTATAGTCAAATTCTTTTAGACAAGGATGAGTTTGTGAAGAATTTCCGTATGCTCTTTGTAGGTTGTGGAACAAAGGATGGGCTTTATGAAAAGACCAAAGAGAATGTGGATATAGTACTTTCTCATGGTGTTCCCCTAGAATACTATGAAGAAGAAGGGTATCATGATTGGACTTTCTGGAGGCATTGTGTAGTTCGATTTTTACAAAAAGTCTTTTGGTAAGATGAGAAGGTATATAACTTATAATGATTTGCTTAAAAAGAAAGGGGAATTCTATGAATCGAACAGTAAAAACAGAAAGTGGTTATGTACGTGGTACAATAGCCGCTGATCCACGAATTACAGTATTTAGGGGGATTCCATTTGCAGCTCCTCCTGTAAAAGATTTAAGATGGCGTGCTCCACAACCAGCAAAAGAGTGGGAAGGGATACGAGATTGTCTTGAATTTGCACCTATTGGAATGCAAAGTATACCTGGTTTAGATGCAGACAATATCTACACAAAGGAATGGAATGTTGATCCAGAAATACCTATGGATGAAGATTGCTTGTATTTAAATATATGGACACCATCCGTTAAGGAAGGTGAAAAATTACCAGTGTTTGTATGGTATTTTGGTGGAGGCTTGCAATGGGGTAATACAGCAGAGATGGAATTTGATGGTGAGAGATTAGCAAGACGTGGAATTGTAGTTGTAACAGTGAATTACCGACTTAATGTATTTGGATTTTTAGCTCACCCTGAACTAACCAAGGAAAACCCTAATGCACCTACTAATTTCGGAAATTTGGATCAGCAATTTGGATTAATGTGGACAAAGAGAAATATTGCTTCTTTCGGTGGTGACCCTGATAATATTACCATAGGAGGACAATCTGCTGGAGGAGGTAGTGTACTTACACAGCTAAATCATCCTGGTAATCAACCTTACATACAAAAGGCAATTATAGATAGTGGTATTTTTGTTGATGTATATACTAAGAGGCCTATTAGTACTTTATCAGAGGCTGAGAAACAAGGTGAGGAATTCTTTGCTTATTTGGGTGTTAACTCATTAGAAGAAGCCAGAGCTATTCCAGCTAATTTACTACGTGATAAGAATGATGCATATAAAAAATTCTGGGGTACGGTAATCGACGGTATATTTCAAAAAGATACTTATTGGAATGGTATTTTTGCAGGCAATTTATTAGATGTTCCGCTACTTATGGGGTGTACCAACAATGAATTTATTTTTGCTCCTCAAGTAGACAGTATGGAGGAATTAATTAAATTAGCGAAAGATAGATTTGGTACTGATGATAAAGAGTTTCTTTCAATTATAAAAGCAGAGGAAGGGTTAGAGACAGCAAAAAGGAATGGTGCTGTAAGTGGAATTGAAGTAGCCATACATACAGCATGTGAGCAGATGGAGTTATTAAATAGAAAAGGTTCTCGTTATATTTATGAGTTCGGCCCAGAAATTCCTGGATTTGATAATCCGGGTGCATTTCACTCATCGGATCTATGGTTTTTCTTTGAAACTTTAGCTAAGTGCTGGAGACCTTTTACAGGAAAACATTATGATCTAGCTAGACATATGTGTAACTATTGGGTAAATTTCATTAAATCTGGTGATCCTAATGGAAAGGATGCGGATGGTTCTGATATGGAACTTTGGAAGCCTTATGAGGAAAAGGAACGGATTGTTATGAAATTCCAAGAAGAAGCAAAAGTGGAGGTACAATCTCATAATGCACTTGTTGAGTTTTTATCAAAACAGATTAAAAAAGAACACCAACAATAAGTAAAGATTACCTTTTATACCTTCAAGTTCTTTCAACTTCCCTTAGAGTATATCCAATCAATAACATTAGTGACAGGGGATATTCCTATGAAAGGGCAATTTATTAATTTATGTATTTATATGATGAAACAATAATATTAGCTTCTGTAATACATATGACACGATATTTTCACGAACCTACTCAACTGGATAAAAAACTTGACACCTACTATAACAAAGACTAAGATTATTGATAAAATAAACTTGCTATATGAGTGGAGAACGATATGAGGAAAAAGGGTACGATTCAGATTAAAGAGATAGCTGAGCGACTGGGTGTCTCTCCAGGAACAGTATCACTTGTACTAAATGGTAGAGGTGATGAATTAAGAATATCTAAAGCCACACAGCAAAGTGTGAAGAAGGTTGCAAAGGAACTGAATTACCAACCTAACATCTATGCGCGTAGATTAAGAACTGTTAGAGCTGGAGAATCTTCTAAGGTCATCGCTGTTTTTTGGAGTACTGAATTTATAGAGGATATGATGGGTCGATTTTTTATGGGAATGCATAAAGAGGTAACTGCCAAGGGGTATAATGTTGAGTTTTTTGTTCAGTTATTTAGCTTTGATAAACTTTCTGAATGGAAGGATATCATGAATTCATCAAGGTTTAGTGGTATTATTGTGTGTGGAGTATCGGATATTGATATGGTATTCTTAAATGAAAATAATTTTGATTTACCCATTGTATTAGTCAATCGGAATGAAGAGCGATATCATTTTGTAGATATTAATAATTATGAAATAGGAAAAAGTGTGGCAAAGTTATTTCATTGTAGAAATCATAAGCATGTGGGGTTAATTAGCATGAAGCTTAAAGGACAAGGTGCAATGATGCGTCAAATAGGTTTTCTAGAAAATTGTGAAAAATACAAGATGGATGTTAGAGCAGAATGGATTGATGAGATGGGTGGCAGAGATTATGCTTCTGGGTACCAAGCTACTCAGCGAATGTTGCAACATAAGGACAAACCGGATGCCATATTTGTTATGTCTTACGGACAAGTACTTGGGACTGTGGAAGCATGTAAGGATGCAGGACTGAAGATTCCAGAGGATATAGAAGTATTGTCTTATGGAGACAGTACAACCTTTACACATTATTTACCAACCATAAGTTCCGTATATATACCTATTGAGACTTTAGCAGAAAATGCATTGAATCTTCTAATTCTTGTGATTGATAATAGTATTGATATGCCAATGAGCCGTATGCTATATGCAGATTATGCATTTCGTGAAAGTTGCGGAGGCTTTTTAAATGATACTGTAAACGAAGGGAGTTAGCAAAGAGAGGTGCTCATTTGAAAAATAACGGTACTACACAAATTAAAGATATAGCCCGGCGCCTAGGGCTATCGCCAGGTACAGTTTCCATTGTTCTAAGTGGAAAGGGAGAAACCATGAGGATTTCTAAGGCTACTCAGCTAAGAGTCAGAGAAGCCGCGAAAGAGATGAACTATCAACCCAATATTAATGCCAAAAGATTAAGAACTTCTAGAGATGAAGAGGTAACCAAAGTAATTGCTATTTTTTGGACCACTGATTTTTCTGATGACACTATGGGACGTTTTTTTATAGGACTATATAATACTGTGAAGGAAAAAGAGTACAAGGTTGATTTCTTTCTTCAATTGTTTGATTACGATTGTCTTAGTGAGTGCAAAGAGTTAATGAGTTCAAATCGGTTCAGTGGAATTATAATAATTGGCGCATCTGATTTTGATATTCAATTTTTAAATGAAAACACTTTTGATTTGCCAATTGTTCTTATGAATAGAAATGAGCAACGTTATCATTGTGTCTATGTGAATGATTATGAGATAGGGATTAGAAGCGCACGACTTTTTCATGCAAGAGGGCACAAAAGCGCAGGCTTAATTACAATGAAACGAAAGGGCCACGGTGCTGTACTTAGACAACTTGGCTTTATGGAGACTTGTAATAAATTACAGATAGACCTAAGGCAAGTGTGGATTCAAGAAGCTAGTGGAAGAGATTTTGTTGATGGATATGAAGCAACCAAAAACTTATTAGAATGTGAGGAAAAGCCCACAGTACTATTTGTCATGTACCCAGGTCAGGTATTAGGTGTTGTACAGGCTTGTAAGGATGCCAACATAGCCATTCCTGAGGATATAGAGATACTAACTTATGGACAAGGGGATATCTTTCCTTATTATTCACCCTCAATTAGTTCGGTGCATATACCAATTGAGACAACAGCAGAGAATGCGCTCAATCTATTAAATCTTGTAATAGATAATGATATAAAGATGCCAATGAGTAGAATGTTACATGCAGGGTATGCGTTTAGAGATAGCTGTGGTGGTTTTCCTTATGGGGATACATAGACGGAATAGAAATAAAATACTTAACATCAATTGAATATGAAATTAAAAATAGTCGCTAGAACTATGATTGAAGTGAACCCTTTTTGTGGGACAAAAAGGGTTCACTTCACTAGGTTGTGTAGCGGCTATTTTTAATGGGAGCTTGAGGCACCGGTATCGATGTAAATGAGTGGAGTGAAAAATAGTCAATGTTATTTATAAAATTTCCAAAATAGGACAATAATAACACGAAGAATGTATTATCTAATTTAAGGAGGTTTACATGAGAATATACGTAATAACAGGAGCCACCACTGGTATAGGAGCTGCTACAAAACAAATTTTGCAGGGGCAAGGACATACGGTATTTAATATTGATTACAAAGATGGTGATTGTATAGCGGATCTTTCAAGTGAAGAAGGAAGGCAAACTGCAATTGACGAAGTATATAGACGTTTTCCAGATGGAATTGATTCATTAATATGCAATGCAGGTGTTGGACCATCGGCACCCGCTCCAGTTATTTGGGGATTGAACTTTTTTGCTCCCATAAAATTAGCAGAGGGGTTGCGTCCTCTACTTAAGAAGAAAAAAGGTAATTGCGTGGTCACTTCTTCTAATTCTATTACTAATATGACAGTTAAGATGGATTGGGTTGATATGCTTTCTAATGTTATGGATGAAGAAAGAATCTTAGAATATGCAAAGAGTATCCCTATGTCCTTAGGTGCTTCCTGTTACAGTTCATCAAAACATGCACTAGCACGTTGGGTACGAAGAGCATCCGCATCATGGGCAGCGGATGGTTTAAGATTAAACTCAGTTGCACCAGGTAACACTACCAGTCCGATGACCCAAGGAATGACAGAAGCGCAAATGGAAGCTGCTTTACTTATTCCAATACCTACAAGGTATGGAAGAAAAGAATTTTTAGATGCTATAGAGATAGCAAATGGAATTGTATTTTTATCATCTCCTCTTGCAAGTGGTATTAACGGAGTTATTTTATTTGTAGATGGCGGAATTGACGCCTTACTAAGAACAGAAAAATTTTAGGAGGGATAGATATGAGTCTATTAGAACAATATATTGAATGTATGAAGAGTGGTAATGCAGTGAAATTAGCAGATGTCTTTGATGATTATGCAGTATTACATGATTCTTCTTTGATAAGGATAGGAAAAGATACCTTACATCTTGAGGGAAAAATGGCAATTGAAATGATGTTCCATCATAAATTTGGTTTTAACAAAGGACCTTTTCCCATATCAAGTGTAACATATCCATCGGAAGATAAAGTTTGCTACTTTATAAGTTATGGAGATCAAGTTATACCTGTAATAGCATTTTTGGAAAAAGTAGATAATAATAAAATTAAACGTTTGGTTATTTGTGATTTATAAAGGTAATAGAATTTACACCAGTAGGGAAATAATAAAATACATCAGGGAGACATTATGTCTCCCTGATTTTAATAAACTTTTATTTGATATGTTACAAGATTTGTAAAAAATTGTTTATATTATTCTGGAGTCCTATAAGTATTTATTAAACTCCTCGGTTATTTTAACCATTTCCTCTAGTTTTATCTTTACATTAGTACAGTTGTTGCTGTTCTTGATACTATAATTCATCAATAATTCTGTACTAGCTTGTACTTGTTCACTGTTAGCAGATAGGTTACTAATATTATCTACAATAGTATTATTTGATATAAGCAATTCGTTTATCATATTATCAATTGTATTAATTATTATTGATAAATCTTCAACATTTTTATGTATATAATCAAATTGGCTTGATACATTCTGAATTAGATTGTCTTGCTTTACAGCAGCCATACTAGACTGTTTTATTTTTTCAGACACCTCGTTGGCGTTAGCAAATAGCTCATGGGTAATAGTGGCAATTAAATTAGTTAAATCTTTAGTTTCTTTAGCAAGATTTCTTATTTGATCTGCTACAACAGCAAAACCTTTACCAGATTCGCCAGCTCTGGCCGCTTCTATGGATGCATTTAAGGCAAGCATATTTGTCTGGTTTGATATATTTAATATCAGTGCTGTAATCTTTTGAACTTCTTTTGCTTGGTGTTGAAGTTTTTCCATAGAGGATGTTACCTCAGAATTAGTATCACCAATGATTACAGATTGATTTTTTAATTCGCTCATGTAATTAGTACTCTCAGTGATACTCTTATTGGTATTATCAACCAAATCAACCATTTCCTGTGATAAATTTTTGGTATCATTAATTGAATTTTGTATTGTTTGGGTCATTTGAGTTTGAGATTGAATATTCTCTGCGGTATAGCTAGTGCTGTTACTTATTTCATTCAATGAACTGTTCATGCTCCTTGTTGCTTCATCAAGTTCATACATTAAGTTATTAACACCTAAACTTTCATTACTAACGGTCTTTGCGGTTAATAAAACATCATCTAACATACGTTTTCCATTTATCTGTTCTTTAAGAAGTGCATTTTGAACATCTTTATTGAATTTTTGGCTTACTTTTGCGCCTAGAGTTAAAGCAACTATAAGGGTAAGAGTAAATAATACCTGAATAATAAGAGTATATTTATCTACTCCGGTAAGATTCCTATTAGTAATTAATTGTTCTAAAAGCTTATATATATTGATGGCTGCTGTATAACATGAATATATAGTCATGGACTTCATATCTTGATATATCATACTTTCTATAAGTACAGGAAAAGCTAGAATATAACAAGCACTATAATCTCCAAAGTATAACAACAAGGAATAAACGATTAAGAATAACACCATTGATATATGAAAGAAACTTTTTGTTGAATGATTATTTATATATGCACCAATTATTATTGCAATTACGATTACCGCGGATGTAATTATGATTATATCAAACAAGTTAAGTTTCTGATATATAATCTGTGATAGGGTTACTCCAATAATCAATACTAATGATGCTACGAAACCTAATAACATTGCTTGATTTGATTTCTGTAGTCTTTGTGCTGCATCTGCATATTTATTTTCTTGGTCAAATTTTTCCTTTACCATTTAAACATCTCCTAATCAGATTATATAGGTCATAATTTTTTTCATAATAATTTCCATATTATTCGTTATTAGTTCTGATTTCAAGGCGTTTTACTCAAGCGGTTCTTCAGAGTGCTTAACTGGTCTTTTATCAATATATTTCCTTAATTT
>JAEWHU010000299.1 GCA_023387635.1 Bacillota bacterium | reverse complement strand
GAGATAAAAACGACGAACCATTTAACTTTATGAGGGATGTAAGACGTCACGGTCAGGATGTTTTATTAACTTTAACCATTGATCCAACAGTAACTGATGACCATCTCATTGCTATTGCAGAGGATTTAACTACTTTTGGACGTGTTATGCTTCGTATTAATCATGAAGCTACTGGCAATTGGTTTTCTTTTAATAAACGATGTACCTATCAAGAGGTTGCAGACTTCTATGTTAGATTCCATAAAATAATCAAAAAGTATGCACCTAATGTACAAACCATACTATGCATTGGCGGTATCGAGGATCTTAATAAGGAAGAGATGGAAAAAGAAGCTGAATTTACTGAGGCTGTTCGTGAAACTGATATCTGGTCTGTTGATAAATATATGGCACTCCATTGGGGCTGGCCTTATGATGTTGCTGAAAAAGGTGGCAATAGCCATAAAAGAGATTCTGTTCTTAAAACCTATGAGTTAACAAAGAGAAGTTTTGAACGTTTTAAATATTTAAATGGTGGTAGGATAAAACCTATGGTAATGTCTGAATTTAATTCAGATGGAGACGTTACAGGTCCATACGAGCAATGTGAAATGATTAAAGAATTCTGTGATATGTTAAAGAATGAGCCTGCAACATGGTTTAGTGGATTTACCTTCTACCAATTTAGAGATGATGGACGATTAGGACTTGAAATAACAGATCCAAATAATTCAGAGGTAGGTATAGAACAACCTGTCCTTAAGACATATAGAGATATTATTCATGATGATTATTTCTTGCCTACTATGACTTTAGGTGATGAAGCATCACTACCTACAACATTAAGATGGGGTGGTTCAGAAGATGCTACTGGTTTACATATTCAACTTCATTTTGATAATGATCCAGTATTTGTTGAGGTAATTTTTGATGATGAAATCATAGATTTAAATTTAATGATGGAACTTCATGGTCACTGGTTCTATAAATCACCTGGTGTTAAAACAATTGATATGATGTCTGCTTTTTTTGATAAGAGATTATCAGGACCAACTGATTTAACATTAAGATTATTTGCACCACCACAAACAGGTGAAAATGACCCATCCCATGGTGAAGACTGGTCCACGAATTACTATACCTTAATTAAAAAACTTCCTAGTATAAGATTAAGGTTTGAACCTATTGTTCTTTAAAATCTAAATATATTACTCTACATACTAATGTTTATTAACAAATAAATAATTTAAGTAGCTTTTGATTCTATCTCTTTTTGAATAAAAGCTACTTTTATTTTCAATCAGAGTATGTAATGCATATTATTAACATAATTATCGTATAATGAAAAAAGTTAAATCAAAAATCCCTTTTCATATGGGACAGCTTATGCTATAATGTGAGTTAGCGATAAAATCGCGACAAGAAACTCATTTACGAAAAAGTTTTACATGAAATCCTCTTCTTATAATCATACTATTGGAAAAGGGAAGTTCAGTATGTAAATAGTTTCTTTTTTTATTGTATATTGTAAGGAACCCATGGAGGAATATAATGAGCGAAGTTGCACATAATTTTGAAGAAAAGTTAAGAGAATTATTATCCTATGCCAACGATAATAAAGGTGTAGTGGATGTTGCAAAAGTTAACGACTTTTTCAAAGAACTAAACTTAGATGTTAGGCAAATAGATAAGATATATGAATATCTCGAATCACATAATATTGTAGTGTTAAATCCAATTGATGAGGATGACCCAGATGATGAAATTATCCTTGAACTAGAAGATAGTGAAGAAGCTGCTTTACTTGATTTTGATGATGTGTCAGTCATGGGTACCATGTCAGATGATCCAGTAAAGTTATATTTAAAAGAAATTGGTAGCTATCCATTATTATCCGTGTCGGAAGAAATCGAACTTGCAAAGAAAATTGAAAACGGGGATGAGCATGCGAAAAGAGTACTTGCAGAATCCAATCTTCGTTTAGTAGTAAGTATTGCAAAACGTTATGTAGGAAGAGGATTATCCTTCCTAGATTTAATTCAAGAAGGTAACTTAGGCTTAATTAAAGCTGTTGATAAATTTGATTATAACAAAGGTTATAAATTTAGCACCTATGCTACATGGTGGATACGTCAAGCTATTACACGTTCTATCGCCGATCAATCTCGTACCATCCGTATTCCGGTACATATGTCTGAGGTAATTAATAAAACTTATCGTATTTCACGAAGTTTATTACAAGAACTTGGCAGAGAACCATCGGAGCAAGAGATTGCTGATGCTATGAAACTTCCTGTTGAAAAAGTAAGAGAAATCTTAAAAGTATCCGCTGATCCAATATCACTTGATACACCAATCGGCGAAGAAGATGATAGCCATCTAGGTGATTTCATTAAAGATGAATCCATTATGGGACCAGAAGATGCTGCATCCTACTCTGTTTTACAAGATCAAATATCTAAATTACTTGAAACATTAACAGAGAGAGAGCAACGAGTTCTTATTTTACGTTTCGGTTTAAAAGATGGAAGAACTAGAACACTTGAAGAAGTCGGAAAAGAATTTAATGTTACAAGAGAACGTATCCGCCAAATTGAAGCGAAAGCATTAAGAAAATTAAGACATCCAAGTAGAGCAAGAATGCTAAAAGGATATGATATAATGTAATTTGCTGTTAATGTGTAAAAGCACATAGATGGGAGCCGATTATGGAACGAATTATTTTAATGGTTATTAGAAGTGTTTTTAATCTCCCTTATTGGTTATTCAACATAAAAAAATATACTCAGGTAGCAAAATATGACGAACCCACCAGATATTTATTTCTGCGTAACTTAATAAAGGTTGTTAACAAAAGAGGCCGAGTTATTGTTAAACATTATGGGTTGTCTAACATCCCAAGTGATAATGGTTATATTCTATATCCAAATCACCAAGGATTATTTGATGCTTTAGCTATCATTGAAACTCATAATAAACCACTTACAACAGTATCAAAACAGGAAGTAAAAAATGTGTTCTTTATAAAACATGTTTTTCGAATTCTTGAATCAAAATTTATTGATAGAGATGATGTTAGATCTTCCATGAAGATTATAATGGAAGTAACCAAAGAAGTAAAAGAAGGCCGCAATTATTTAATATTTCCAGAAGGTACACGTTCAAAAGACAAAAATAATATTGGTGAATTTAAAGGCGGTAGTTTTAAATGTGCAATGAATGCTAAGGCTCCTATTGTACCAGTTGCAATACTTGATTCCTACAAGGCATTTGATTCACATTCCATAAAAAAAGTTACAGTCCAAATTCATTATCTAAAACCTTTATATTATGAAGATTACAAGGATATGAAATCCCTTGAAATTGCTAACTACGTATCCGAAGAAATCAAAAAAACCATTCAAAAATATGATGTATAAATAAAAAAGTTCTCTTGTTTTGGCATATACCTCCAATAACAAAGGAACTTTTATTTATGTGTCTATTTACTTTAGTAATTTATTTGTATTTTTATCTGTAACATAATTCATAACATTATATAGGACAAGCACATCTGTTATTTCATTTTTCTCTATATAATCTTTAATTCCCATATTAAAATATCTAAGGTCCACCATATGAGTAGTTTCATAATGGTTTACGGCAAAAGGTACAAAGCTATGAGCAAAAGAATCTTTGATAACTAATAACTTCTTTCCATTCTTATTATTTGTATTTATTTCTACTAGACCATGATTACCAGATAGAAATACCGAATATTTATCCTTTGTTTCTAAATAACTAAGATCATATAATGTATTACTTTCTTTTACTCCATCAAAACGAAGTGAATAATCCATATCTTTTTTAATTTCATACAAATAAATAGAGTCAGCTTCTATATCTACATTAACTTTCGAGTGAAGTGTTCCATAAAATTTATCACTTGCAAGTATTTTATTAAAGTCTTCCATAGAAAGACTTTTCCCCCCTATTTCCATTGCCCACTGAGCATATGCATAATAAGCGCCTAAACTAGTCCAGTGATGATCTGTTTTGTAATATATATATTCGTTATTATGCTTATTAAGGGTATCTCTTACATCAACTACATCCCCTTTAGATAATTCACTTATTACTCTATTAATAAAAGCGTCTTGATTATATCCAGTAGCAAACATAGGCAACTTATCTTTTAATATACTTGAAGCTGTTGGTACAAGCATTACCTTGACCTTATCTTCTCCAAGAACATCTTTATATTTATTTACAAATTCTATAAGTCTATTATAGTTTCTTTCTTCCACTTCTGTATCAACTTTATCCACTGGATGTTTTTCAATTAGATATCCATCCTTTCCAAAGTATACGGAGTTAATATCTTGTTTTAGTAATAATCGTTCCGATAAGGTTTTAAGACTTATCCACTTATCCCTTAGTACAAATTGGTCAATAATATAGTCTTCATAGTGTGCCGTATATTTCCCCGCTATTAAAGAATCCCATGTAAATTCTGGTTTGGTAGCTAAATAGCGATTTTCATTTTCAGAAAAGGCTTTTACCGGTACAAGTAATCCTACTATGGTAATACTAAATATAAGAAATAAAAATACAAATATATGTATTTTCTGACTGAACTCTTTTCTATCTTTAATTTTATTATTACTTTTCACAGTTCTTCCTTTCCTATACTTAAAAGTTAAAATCTAAAATATAAAAATGGATTATAGGATGCATCTACTAGATAAGCTACTGATACTAGAAATACCGATACTAAGTACCCATTCTGTAACAAACAATATAACCAAAAGTAAACTTTACTCTCATTCCCTATCCTAGTAAAGTATAACGTTATTTTTCTTACGAATCGAATTGGTATATCTGTACATGCAAAAGCTAAAATAACAAGAAGAATTATATTGTTGTATAAAATATAAAGTGACTCCGTATTAAATAAAGGTACATTAAAACCTCCAAACATTATTTTTAGATATGTGATACCATTACTTAGATTATCAAAAGCAAAGATAACCCAACTAATCAGAACTAAAAATAAGGTATATGTTATCTGGATAAACTTTGGTAACTTCTCTAAGTATTTCTTTAAAAAGAATTTTTCTATAATTAATAATATTCCAAAATAAACTCCCCAAAGAACAAAGTTCCAGCTAGCTCCATGCCAAATACCTGTTAATAACCATACAATAACTATGTTTCTAACTTGTTTTATCTTTCCATTCCTATTTCCGCCTAAAGGAATATATACATACTCTAAGAACCATGTTCCAAGAGAAATATGCCAACGTCTCCAAAAGTCTGTTATGCTAGTAGATTGATATGGATATCTAAAGTTTTCTAAGAATTTGAAACCAAATATATGTCCAAGTCCAATGGCCATATCAGAATATCCAGAAAAATCAAAATAAATTTGAAATGCAAAAGCAAATATTCCTATCCACGCTGTAAGAACAGAACTTTCACTTACTGGCATTGCACTTATACTCTCCCAAAGCATACCAATATTATTGGCTAGTAATACCTTTTTGCCAAGACCTGTCATAAATCTAAAAATACCATAAGAAAATTGTTCTGTATTCTCTTTTCGATTATCAAGTTGCTCTGCTATGGTTTTATACTGTACAATGGGACCCGCAATTAATTGTGGAAACAATGCTACATACGCACCAAATGATATAATATTTCTTTGTACTTTAGCAACTCCTCTGTATACATCCACTGTATAAGACATGGTTTGAAAGGTGTAAAAAGAAATACCTATAGGCAATGCTAATTTTAATAGTGGTATGTCTGTATTAAAAATACTATTTATATTTTGAAGTATGAAGTCAGAGTATTTAAAAAATCCCAATAAACTGAGATTTATAATCATGGCTGATGCCACTACATATTTTGCTTTTTTGTTTTCTCCCTTTTCCTTAAACTTATGCACAAGCATTCCATGAGTAAAGTCTACTGCTGTTGAAAACAACATAATAACTACATATACAGGCTCTCCCCATGCATAAAAAAACAGACTGGATAAAAACAATACTAAATTTTTTAATTTTCTTGGTACAATAAAATATAAGAGTAGTACCACAGGTAAAAATCGAAATAAAAACAATAAACTACTAAATACCATATATCCTCCTAAAATAAAAGGACTTTTAAAACAATTATGCCCTCTTTTGTTTATTCTTCATTTGTTTTAAATATATTGGTATTTAACCTTACACCATCTTCGTTAGTAAATATATCGTCTCCATCTACTTGTTCATAATAATAAAAGATTCCATATGTTTCATGTGCAATAGAATACTGATTATTTTCATCCATTTTAAGATAGAATAAAATATCATCAGATCCAGTTAATAACCCATAAGCAGAAGAACTTAATTTATTATTACCTAATTTTACACTTATTGTTGAGCCTATATTTTCAATTCCTGCATAGACTCTACTTATCTCAACTTTTATTTCTACTTGTAATTCACTTTCAATAAGCTCTGTCACTCTACCACGAATTACAGTCCCTTCTCTCATAGCATCTTGAATATCCAATGATAAGGAAGTATCTGAATATGAAATAGGATCGACTCCTCTTGTCATATCATTTGATGCCAAACCTGGAGTATGGTTATAATCCTGGGAACTTATATCACTAGTTTTCGTTTTAAACGGAAACACCCCTGATTCATATGCAAATATACCACTACAAATTAAAGCTATGGCCATACCTGTTACAAGAACTGGTCTTAGAGTTCTATAACCCCTGTGATAGATGCTTTTATCTTTATTTAATAAATCTTTTTGTTGGTTATTCTCATATTCCTGGGCTTTTTTATAGATTCCATCTAAAAATTCTCTATCACTCTTCATAGGTATATCCCTCCTTTTGCAAAACTTTTCCCAAAGCTTTTCTTGCTCTGTGTATTAAAATCTTTATTTGAGGTACTGTTTTCTTCATTATTTTAGCAGCTTCTTTATAAGATAATTGTTCAAAATCAATAAGGTGAATCACCACCCTATACTCTTCTTTTAATTTACCAATTGCACTATGGATTAAATTAGCATCATCTTTTTTTATAAGCTCCGTGATTAAATCATTTCCTTCTAATATACTCATGGTGTGATAAGATGAATACATATCAATGGCAAAGCCTTCTTCGTTTATAAGATTGCTTGAAATTTCTTTTCCATATTTTCTTATATAGTCAATTGCCTTATTGCGTCCTATGGTAAATAAATATGTCTTAAAACTACTTTGGGTTTTATATCGTTCTTTATGAACATAGATTTCTACAAAAGTATCCTGAGCTAAATCTTCTGCTAAATATAAATCTTTTACATACTTTGCTATAAAAAATATTAAATTATTTTTATAAGTAAGAACAAGATTCTCAAAACCTTCTATATCACCATCCATGAACTTTTTATAATTCAGTTCATCCTCATGCATATTTTATAACCTCCAGCTATACTACATATATATCCTTTGTAGTATAGCATAGGTAGTCAAAACATGCTAATTAAAATCTAATACAATTATTTTGCAACATGTTCATTGATTGCATCCACTGCTATTTGATTTTTTGCAGTAAATTCTTCTAATCTTTTAGCTTCGTCTTCTATGGTATCATCGATAAATCCAAGCATAATAAAGTAAACATTATCACCTATAGTAGTAATTGTTGCAGCCTTTACTTTCTCCATATTCATTGGATACTGCATTGATTCATTTACTAAGTAATCTTTATAGTTTGTAAGCGCAGTTTTAACATTTTCTAAGTTGCCTTCTGTTGGATGAATCGCAATAAATGTATCCACATGTGTACTAATCATAGGACCCTCTGCTACAATAGCATCATACCAACTAGGATCTACTCCAAATAACTCTTTGATTGTAGTCTCATCATAAGGCATACTTGGAATGTAGTCTTCACCATACGCTGCAGCTACAGTGTCACGAATTTCTTGTAAAGACGCCTGTCTCTCTTCTTTATTCATAGTTTCTTCACCAGCCCCTGAATCATTACCGTTACCAGGTGCTTCAATTTGTGAATTATTATTACCTGCATTGTTATTGTCTTTTGCTCCACAAGCAGTTACTGCTAATGACATAGCAACCATTCCCGCTAATATAAATTGTTTCTTCATAATAAGCCTCCTAATTTTACTATCTAAATCTTTAAATGATTTAGTATTTTTTATTTGTTACACTTCTTATTCGTATAAAAATTAAAAAAGTTACACTTAAAAAATTAATTATAACTTTTTATTATTTTTCTCAAAGAACAATTTAGAAACATTAAATACTTGTTTTATATGCTATTACCCTTATTCGATAATCTTAATATTGTGGATTCCTCTCATAGCTGGATTATCAAGCAATTCTCCCTCGTAATTAAATCTAGAACCGTGGCATGGACAATCCCAAGATAACTCATCTTGATTCCATTCTAATTTACAACCAAGGTGTGGACATTTCGTTGTCACCATATAGACTTTACCGGTATCATCTTTGTAGACACCAACCTTTTCATCTTGATAATCAACTTCTCCACCATACCCATTTTTAATTTCACTAATTAATGTATCTGGAATTGTAAACTTTTGTTTCACAAGACCGGTTACCGCTTGCTTACCTTCTTCAAATAGGTTCATCATAGATGCACTTATTGTAAATCTTTTTGGTGAATATACCTCTTCAAATGGATTTTTTTTATCCATTATTAAATCATTAAGTAACATAGCTGATACCATTGAATTTGTCATTCCCCATTTATTAAAACCTGTTGCAACATACATATTAGGTGTTGCAGATGAGTATTGTCCGATATAAGGAATACTATCAAGAGACATTGCATCTTGGGCAGACCAGTGATACAATTCCTTACTCTCTGGATAATATTCTTTTGCTACTTTTCTTAATCTCTCATAACATCCCCCATGTTTATTGTCTCCTGTTCTATGACCGCTCCCACCTAATAGAAGCTTATCTTCATAATTTCGAAAGGAAAAGCCATGAATGTCTTCATCAATATACATGCCATCTAATGAAGTAGCATCTTCTAATGCAATTACATAAGATCGTTCTTGATGTAACCTAAGAAAATAATATCCTGGTGTATTTATAAAAGGATAATGGGTAGCAACCACAATTTTATCCGCTTTCACCTTCCCATGTGGTGTAACTAGTATATTTTCCTTTATCTCTCTCACCATAGTATCTTCATATATATGAAGGGATGGAACTAACCCATTTATAAATTCCATGGGATTAAATTGACCTTGATCTTTTAGTTTAATAGCTCCATCTACTAGAAAAGGTAATGTTGTATTTAAAGTAAATTCTGCATCTAACCCTGCTTCCTTACAAGCCTTTACCTCATCTTCAATCAACTTTGGATCTCTTAGACTGTACACATAATTAGGAAGGGTTTTATAATGACATTCTATGTTTTCATTTTTAATAACTTCTTGATACTTAGCAATTGCTTTTTGATTGGCTGATGCATATAAGCTAGCAGTCTCTTTTCCAAACTTAGTAGTGATTTTATCATATATTAGATTATGACCTGAAGTAATTTTTGCAGTTGTATTACCTGTTTGCCCACTTGCTATTTTACTTCCTTCAAGTATAACACTATGAATTCCCTGTTGCTTTAATAAATAAGCAGTTAAAATACCAGCCATTCCACCGCCAACAATAGCAACATCCACGCTTATATCTTTTTCTAATCTTTTAGCCCCTATTTCCTTTTTACTTTCTTTCCATATTGAATGCATAATATTCTCCATTCTGCAGGTATAAAAGTGACTTGTTATCACAATTGTCTCCTAGTATTAGTGTTAATAATTTCTACACTATTTATAGAATAACCAAAATATACAAATTAATCCTATTGTATGACTAATTTAGCCTAAATTTTTACATAAATAAAAAGCCCATCACTAATGATAGACTTTTCTTAAAGTATACTTATTTTGTTTTCTAATTTTTATATCATACCTTATCTGCTGTAATTCCTAGATAATCTTTGGACTTAAATAATTTAAAACAATAAAATATAGTGGCTACTATGTATACTGTTCCATACACATAGGTTAAGAAATTAATTCCCACAAATCCAGTTACAAAGATAACTGTCTTACACGCTATGGAGATTAACCATCCAATCCTTACTGCCACATTATTTCTTTCATTTTGAATGACACTCGTCATCTTAATTAAGCCTTTCACTAAAAAATACTCCATTAAAATTTCTGTTATCACACCTAAAAAGGTGATGGACAATACAGAATAGCATAATGCTTTGCCATTATATAGAAAAGGCAGACACGGAATAATAATAGTTTTAGCAATAACTAAACCTAAAAATGGATATGAAATTAATAACTTATTGCCGTATTTGGTTAATAAGTAAATACCAATAGCAATTAGAAAATATCCTAAAATATCTGGTAAAACATCAAACATAGCCTTGGTACCAACCATGTTTCCTATCACGTACTCTTGAAAT
The DNA here is from genome assembly GCA_023387635.1 of Bacillota bacterium. Taxonomy (GTDB): domain Bacteria; phylum Bacillota; class Clostridia; order Lachnospirales; family Lachnospiraceae; genus Anaerocolumna. The sequence continues at coordinate 16,916 of JAEWHU010000299.1, read as the reverse complement.
ACTCCTCCAAGTTCAGGGGAACTAATATACTTATCATAAGAAATACCCATAGGTACATTAATATCAATTGCCCCAAGTAACAAACCAATTATAATTAATACCATACCATGCATAAATACATCCTCCGTTATTCATATCTGATAATCCACCCCAGAATATCAAATTCACATTATGCTCTAAAACCTCTACCAATAATTTCACTTGTGTTTGTAATTAATATAAACGCACTTGGTTCTGTATTCCTTATAAATTGTCTTAATTGTACTGCTTGAGAACGATTCATTACTGTAACAATCATTTTTTTATCTTTCTCACTAAATGCACCTTTTCCATCTATTATAGTTGCACTTCGATTTAACTCTTTTAATATAAACTCACTAATTGGCTTTGGATTCTCACATATAATTGTAAAATATTTATGTAGGTTCATACTCTCAATCATATTATCTACTGCTAAGGATTTAATCAAAAGCCCTAATAAAGATAGCAATCCTGTTTGTATGTTAAATACTAAGAAGGAAGATAGTGTTAATAATAAATCAGTATAAAATAATGATCTTCCTATGTCTATATTGGTATACTTCTTTAACATCATAGCTATTATGTCCGTTCCACCTGTTGATGCACCAATATTAAACAACATTGCTGCACCTACTGCTGGTATTCCTACTGCAAATGCTAACTCTAACATTGGTTCACTCGTTAAGGGTCTACTCATTGGAAAAATATATTCTAATAACTGTAAGGATAGGGACATCAATATACTACCATATACTGTCCTAATACCAAAATTCTTATCAACAAAAAACCATCCAAGAACTAATAATATTATATTTATTGCTAGTACTACTGTTCCTGTACTAATTGAATCACCAAATAAACTACTTAATATAATGGCGATACCTGTTACACCACCGATTGAAAAATTATTTGGAAATTTAAAGAAGTATACTCCTATTACAACTAATTCAACACCTAATGTAATAAGTAAATACTCCTTTAAATTTTTCCACATTCCATTTTTAGCTTCCAATTCTGCCTCCTTAAGTACATATAAATAGATATAAGATTAAACAATAGCTATTCTAAATAATCCTATCCATTAGTATGATATTAAAGGCGAAAAAAGTCAAGAAAATCCTAACCATGAGGGGTGTTTTCTAAAAATTCTTCTTTACAACCAGCAACTTTCATAACTAGCTTGATCACTTATAAAACGAAATATAACTTTATCCTTAAAAATACAAGTATACCTAACCTTACAAGCAATACTCTCATGAATGGTACGCTCCATATTACCATTACGTGGAGCATAAAGAGGCTTTGAATTAGATTCTAATAATTCCACTAATAAGGTAAGATTGCCTTGACTTAGATATATCATATCTTCACTTAAATGTAGTAATTTCACTCCTAAGTAGGTTGCTATACGATACTCTTTGCCATTCAATAATATGGAACCAATACAACCTACAAAACTTCCACCACAAAATGGAATATCAGCAATAGACACCACTATACAATTTTCTCTCCAATTACACTGGGTCCATATATACCGTTTTGGAAAAGAAGTTCCTCTGTCCCCTTCTACATAGCCTATATGATTTGAAAAGGTATACACTTTATCATTAATTCTAATAGAACCATTCACTGCATGGGTTAAACTCAATATACTATGGCGACATTCCATAAAAGGAACATACTTAAAAGGCCCCATTATGTCATAATCAGGTTTTCTAAATGGGCTATATCTTAAAGCACCTCTCATATAGAAATCTTTATCCTTACAACTAAGTTTACAACCATACTCTGAAAATATATTATCTCCTATTTGAACTCGGAAGCGATTTTTGCTAGCTTTAAATTTCTTAATGTGATATTTCAGATTATAAGAACCCTCTTTTGTTATTATCTGAAGAGATGCACTTTGTTTTCCATCGCCCCTTACATGAAATGCAGGAATAATTGCCACTGCGCCTACATCATTCTGCTGTTTTAGATACCATCCTTCAAAATAGGAATGATGCTTTTTATCTCCATGAAAACTATACATATAATTTGTCCTCCAAGTTCTGCTAATGAGTGCTTGCATTCATTAGCAGAACGCAAACCTCAGTGTGAAAGTGCTTTTCTTTCACGCTTACTCGTCGCTTGTTTATCATAATTTAGGTAATGACTTAGATGCTTTACGGAGTCTCTAGCGTCACTTAGGTTATAGTATACAAAATAGGAATAATTATACATTGTTGTATTTCCTTATTCAAATAGCCAAGCTAATCGCTTGGCTATTTGAATAATCTATAATAAAAATCTAAATGCTTGAGCAATAAATCCAACTACCTTTAATGCCATGTTTTTAATAAATGATATTTCTTCAACAACTACATGTTCTGGGACCTCATATTCTGTTTCTGATATTACTTTCCTTGAATTATATTCTAAGTCTTCCATTTTACTAACTAGGGAATCCGTCAACCCACTACTTTTTATAACTACCATCATTTCGGTATTTATATAGGTACTTCTAAGATCAAAATTATATGATCCAATAATTGAAATATCATCAATAACTACAGATTTACCATGGTATGAGGTTCCACCATCATATTCATAAATAGTCATTCCTGTTTTTAATATATCACTTTTATTTCTTATATAATCACTTGAAGCAAAGAAGTTATCTCCATTCTCAACAGAATTAATTAACATTCTATAATTTGGTACGTTTTCACCTACTGTTTCTAATGTATCATACATATACTCATTAAAAACAGCATATGGGGTATGAATTATGACTCTCTCTTTCGCTTCTTTCATAAGCTCAGTTAATTGGTAGAAAACAATTGGCTCTTTTCCATAGATATGAGTAGGGTTTGTAATTAAATGAGCTCCCTCTGTTTCATAGGTACGCTTTATATAATCAAAATCATGAAACAGTTCTGGTTGTTCTATTTTTAAGTTATCATATCTTATATTTAATTCATTTACAACGTTTATCACCTTTTGTTCTTCACCCAGTTTTTCTTCATCATGATATAGAACACATTCTTTCCTGTCCCACATTGCATCAAAATACTTTTGTACATCATATACCGAACTTTCTGTTAAGTTGTCTCTTTCATGTAAATAATTATACACTAATACATCCCTATCATAACTTTTGCTTTTACTTTCGTATTCACCTAAAAAGTAGTCAAAGGTATTGCGGCCGCCTAAAATATACCCAAGATTATCTACAATAACATACTTATCGTGCATTCTCCCTTGTGATTTCCAGGGCTGTAATAAATTGATAGGATTGTATAATTTTACTTCTATATTCTCATGTGAAGATAAGGCTTGAAAAAAAGGATTGCCTTTCACCTTTAGAACTCCATTAAACCCATCAACTAATATACTAATCTTAACTCCTTCATTGGCCTTATGCAAAAGAATGGATGAAATATCTTTTACACTTTCACCTTCTCTAATATCAAAGGTGACTAAAACTATACTTTCTTTTGCTTGATTTAATAATCTTATTCTTTCTTCCCACGCACTTTTATTGCTTTCAAGAATCATGGCTCTATCACAAATATTATTACTTTTACTTTTATCACCTTTTAATATTTCTTCTGCATTAAACTCAACTTTGGTGTCCTTCGTAATTTTTTTATAAGACATAAAAGGGAATATTGCACCTAAAATTAGATACAATAATATAAAAATCAAATATAAGTACCATCTTTTTTTTATGTGACAAATCAATGTTATCTATCCTTCCTTAGTATTTCCACTCATTAGTTCTAAGTCCTAAATTACTACTCCAACATATTATTGTCAATTTACTAAATATAAACACTTTGTAAAATTTTTATTTATTAATAGGTTGTATATAGCGGAATTAATTATACCTATTATTTATTATATGGCAACCACATACTAGCGATTGCCATAAAGTATATAATTTTTTATATTGCTTTAAATTATCTACATTTTGGTAGGAAAGATGGGTTAAATGCATAAAAATTCTTAGAATCTAAATTATCCTGAACAATACGTAAGGATTCACCAAATCTTTGATAATGAATGATTTCTCTGGCCCTTAAGAAACGAATTGGATCGGCAACTTCATGATCTTTTACTAAAAGAAGAATATTGTCATAAGTTGTTCTTGCTTTTTGCTCTGCTGCCATATCTTCATGTAAGTCCGTAATCGGATCACCTTTGGATTGAAAAGCACCTGCACTAAATGGAACTCCATTTGCTCCTTGAGGGTATACTCCTACTGTGTGTTCAACAAAATAATCTTCAAAACCTGCTGCTTTAATTTCCTCCATAGATAAGTTTCTTGTTAATTGATGTACAATTGTACTAACTATTTCTAAATGAGCTAATTCTTCTGTACCTATATCAGTTAAAATAGCTGCTGCTTCTTTATATGGCATCGTATATCTTTGTGAAAGATAACGCATAGAAGCTCCTAATTCTCCATCAGGTCCGCCATATTGTGTAATTATAAACTTTGCCATCTTCGCATTGGGTGTTTTTATATTAACTGGATACTGTAAACGCTTTTCATAAGTCCACATACTAACACTCTCCTTCCCAAGGCCATGGCTCGTTAATCCAAGTCCAAACATTATCAACATTCACATCGTAGGAAGAGATTGGTCCATAACAATCTCTATATTGTTTCATAGCTTCTTTACGAATGTCTCTATATTTTTCATAGTAAGCTAAAGCTTCTTGGTCACAAGGATGAGTATCTAAAAATAATTTAACATCATCGATAGCAAAACTTGCTTCTGTAATAACACACATTAGTTTACCTCTGTCTTGAGTCTGCATATTCATCATCATCTACCACCTCTCATTCCTTGGCAGTACTTTTCTGCAGTATAAGGTAAATTCAACTCATCAAAAATGGTTCCATTTGATAAACCTTCACATGCTTCATATACTTTCCTAAATCGTTGCATAGGCACGTAAGCCATAGCTAATGGTAATGAATCAATACAGTTTTCTAAGCTACTTTCTTTATTCCCACAGCAATCTGCTTCTGTCACAGGAACTGTGAAGTAACCATTATGGCGCCTACTTTGATTTTCAGCCATATTTCGATTATAATGATTGTACATGGGATGTCTGTAGTTATCCATATAGTAAGTCTCCTTTAATCATCATAAAATATAGTATGACTATATAGAGATTTTGTTACCTTATAGTTCTAAGTTTCTTATCACTTGCTGGGCGCACTGAAAAAATCCTGCCATTATGGAGACCCATAACGCCAGGATTCGAAAGAAAAAACTAGAATAAAACTTGTACAGAATATAATACCTATAAAATTTGCCTCTTGTAGTAGTATCCAAAAGTATATGATTCAAATTTATGAATCGGTAATGGCTTTGAATAAAAATAACCTTGTGCTATCTCACAACCTGCTTCAAGCAGGAACTGCGCTTGGTAAAAATCCTCTACTCCTTCTGCAATTACTTCAATATCAAGTTGCTTTGCCATAGCAATTGTGTATTGAATAACGGTTTTCCCTCTACCTGTGCTTAATATTTCTTTGGTAAATTCTTTATCAAATTTAATCACATCAACAGGAATATCTTTTAGCATGTTTAAAGAGGTATATCCTGAACCAAAATCATCTATAGATAATATAAAACCTTCTCTTTTTAAGTCTAATATGATTTTTGATAACTTCTCATAATTATCAAAATAAGTTGTTTCTGTCAATTCTAATTCTATTAAATAAGTTGGTACCCTATACTTAATTGACAAATTTTTAAATATTTCAATCAAGTTAGTATCATAAATATGTATTCTTGATACATTCACTGATATAGGTACTGGACAGTAACCTTCATCTATCCATTTTCTAATGGTAGCAAATGCTGTTTCCCATATGTAATAATCCATTTTTATAATAAATCCATTCTTTTCGAATAATGGAATAAACTTATCAGGTGTTATTAATCCTCTTCGTGGATGGTTCCATCGCACTAAGGCCTCTGCCCCAACCACATCCGTGTTAGCTATGGATACCTTTGGTTGTAAATACATTTCGAATTGATGGTCATTTAAAGCTTCTACCATCTCATTCTCTATGTCTTGATCATCAAGGGCTTTCTTTCTCAATGATTCTTCATAAAAGGCTAATAAATGAACCACGTTTCCCTTCACTTTCTTTTTTGCTAAACTAGCATAATCACATAAGTTACCAACTGAGGTATTCTTATTTTCTACTTTACAAACACCAAAGGATAACATTCCATCTAACTTAATTGGATACTTACCTATCTCACCCGCTAAAAAGTTAGCTAACTGGGTAATATCATTGTCATTCTCATAATCTAGTAATATAGCATAATTATCAGAATACATACGGCAATATAAATTAGGAACACGTATTATTCTTGTTAGGACTCGTCCAATGTGTTGAAGTATTTTATCTCCTTCCATGGTTCCGTGAAGATCATTAATTACCCTAAAATTATCTATGTCAAATACCATGATAGCAAATTTTCTATTATAACTTGTAGATATTTTATCAGCCACAGATGTAATAAATCCGGAGAAATTGCATATTCCTGTTAGTGAATCTACCTCAGTATTTCTACTAATCTCTAAATAGGCATTCATCTCTGAACTTACATCCTGTTCAGTTCCTATTACCCTAATTAATTTTCCATCTTTATTATAACTATTCTTTCTACTGTTTTTTAACCAAGAATAGCTTCCTTGTTCATTCATTCTGCGGTAAATCACTTCACCTACAATGTCTTTGTCTTGTCTTAAGAATTTCTTAAATTCATACCTGTCATCCGGATGGATATCGGATATGTTTAACATTCGTCTTAATATTTGCTTATTCTTTTTAACTGTATTTCTTACACTTTCTTGATTTGATATATATATATTTCCATCTTCTAAATTAATATCATAAATAAATAGATTCGCTTGTTCTAAAACAGTCTGATAGCGTTCTCTTAAAATCATAGAACGTTCTGTATGAAGTCTATATTTAATTATGCTTTTTCTCTTGTCCATACCATCCTCACTTTTCACAAATAACGCTCCACTAACGCAGCGCTAATTTTAGCAAGCAATCAACTTATATTGACCTTATGCAACTGGCTGCCATACCTATGAGGATTAGGCCCTTTAGCTTTGCGTCACTATTTTTCAATAGCTTTGCTAGTATCGTCTTAAAATAAATATTCAAAAAGTGCTCCTTTTTACTAGGAATTTGATATACAAAACATAACAATTTCTTCCTGTTCAAAAAGAGCACTACTTGATATGTATACAAATAGCTCATTTTGAGTATTTGTAGCTTTTATGATGTTGCAATACTTAATTCATATTTAGGAGGTTATGAAAAGCAAGTACGAAGAAACATCATAAAAAGGAATACATGCAACTTTGTAGGTATAAATTACTATTCAGTTTATACACTTTATTGTAAACTAAATATGTGTGTGATATAATTCTATTAATTAGTACTTACCATCCAACCCCAATCATCATGACCAAATGTACTAATTCCACCATTAGCCTGTCCTACTAACTTTGGAGCTGAAGCAATACTTGAAATAACTGAAACAACTAATAGAAATGTTAAAATAGCTTTTGTTAACTTTTTCATAATTATACACCCTCTCTTTTTTGTTCTATTTTTCTATAGGTTTATTATACCATTGATTTTTTATAAAATAAATGGACACTTGCGTCCACTACAATAAGGATGTGAAATAAATGAGTTATGAACATTTTGGCATATTATTAAGAGAATTAAGGGAATCACGAGGTTTTACTAGAGAACAATTGGCACAAAACATATGCACACCCAAGCAGATTTATCGTATTGAAAAAGGCGAGTACGAACCGTCCTTATATTTGCTAAATAAGCTCTCTCTTAAGTTTAATATGGATTTAAACGAATATTATAAAAGGTATTTTTCCAATCGCTCTATATTAGCATATGAAGGTATCGACAGAATCAATAAAGCCTTAGATGCCAATGATATTCACCAAGTTAGTAATTTAGTAAATAAATATAAAGACAATAAAGATTTTAAACAAGGGGAAAACTTACAGCATATATATTATGGACAAGCTTTGTGTGCTGCTTTACTAAACAAAGACTATAATCTATCATTAGAGTATTGTATGAGAGGTATTTATATAGAAAACCCTGATTTTAATATAAACTCTATTAGTGAATGTACTTTTTCTAATGTGGGAATAGCATTAATAAATTGCATTAGCAAAAATTATTTCGCAATGAATCAACCTGAAGTTGGTATAAACATATTAAAGAATCTTTTGTATGTTCTAGAGCATTATATACTAAATTCTCCATATCCAATATATAAATGTACAGAATTCACTAAAAAAATATATCAAAATATCATATATAATTTATGTATTTATCTTTTTGATATTGACGATAAAATAAGTGCACTATCCTATGCAAATAAAGGGATTGAATTTTCAAAAAATGAAAATAATATTAAATTTCTACCTGAATTATTATTCGTAAAGTTTAAGCTGCTATATCATTTAGATAACATTGCAGAATCTAAAAAATATTATACTTATGCAAAAAATCTATTGGAAATCACAGGGCAGGATGCAAAAATTCTACATTTAGAAGAAACAGTTGTTAAGGACTACCCAAAACTCTTAGAAAATTAAATGAGTACTATAAATTTAAATATCATGAAAAAATATTTCCATACATAAAAGGATCAATACATCGAATTCCATGTATTGATCCTTCCACTTTATAATGTAACAACTTTACTAACTATATTTTTTACTACTAATTTTAAATCATTCATCTACCTTCATAACCCTCATAGCATTTAATACTGCTATTAGAGCAACTCCTACATCTGCAAATACTGCTTCCCACATATTGGCTACTCCAAAGGCTCCAAGGATAAGAAATAATAATTTTACACCAAATGCAAATATAATATTTTGCCATACTATCTTTCTAGTTTTCTTAGATACTTTAAATGCAGTTACAAGTTTTGATGGTTCATCTGTCATTAATACAACGTCCGCTGCTTCAATTGCAGCATCTGAACCAAGTCCACCCATGGCTACTCCTATATCAGATAATGCTAATACTGGCGCATCATTAATACCATCACCGACAAACATAATTTTTTCTTTACCAGTACGTTCTTTCATTAGTTCTTCTAATTTTTCAACTTTTTCATTTGGTAACAAATCAGTATATACTTTGTCAATTCCAAGTTCTTTTGCAACACTCTCTCCGACTTTTTTGGTATCACCAGTAAGCATTACAATATTCTTAATTCCATTTTCTTTTAATTTAGATATTGCATCCTTAGAATCCTCTTTTATTTCATCTGAAATTATAATATATCCAGCATAAGCATCATCTATAGATACATGAATGATACTACCATTCTTATCAACTACTTCAAAAGGAATTTTTTCAGCATCCATTAATTTGCTATTGCCAGCCATTATCTTTTTATCATTTAATTTAACCTTTATACCTTTACCTGCTACTTCTTCATAATCAGTTATATTATCTTGATTAACATTCTTACCATATTCCTTCATAATGGATAAAGCAATTGGATGATTAGAATAACTTTCTGCATATGCAGCACATTCTAGCAATTCCTCCTTACTTAATTCACCTTTTGGATTAATTTCAGTAACTTTAAATACACCCTTTGTCAATGTTCCTGTTTTATCAAATACAATAGTATCTACTTGGTTTAATACTTCAAGATAATTACTTCCTTTGATTAATATCCCATTTTTTGATGCTCCACCAATACCTCCAAAGAAACCAAGTGGAATAGAAACAACTAATGCACAAGGACAAGAGATTACTAAAAATATAAGGGCTCTATATACCCATTCACTAAAGGTAGCTGCAGGAATAACAAGGGGAGGAATAATAGCTAATAGCACTGCAGATATAGTTACAATTGGTGTGTATACCCTTGCAAATTTAGTAATGAACTTCTCTGTTGGTGCTTTCTTGCTACTTGCATTTTCAACTAAATCAAGTATTTTAGATACGGTTGAATCTTCAAAATCTTTTTCAACTTCAATAGTTAACACTCCATTTTTATTAATAAATCCAGATAACACATTATCTCCAGTATATACTTCTCTTGGAACTGATTCACCTGTTAACGCTGTTGTATCCACTAGAGATGTCCCTTCGATTATTTTACCATCAAGAGGAACTTTCTCACCTGGTTTTACAACAATATAGTCTCCAATCTGAACTGTTTCTGGTGAAACTACCTTTAGTTCATTATTAATGAGTAGATTTGCATAATCTGGTCTTATATCCATTAAGGATGATATTGAATTTCTAGATTTTGATACGGCATAATCTTGAAACAATTCACCGATTTGATAAAATAACATAACGGCAACCCCTTCAGGATAATTGCCAATAATAAATGCACCTATTGTAGCTATTGACATTAAAAAGTTTTCATCAAAAATTTCACCTCTTAATATATTCTTGAAAGCCCGCATTAATACTTCTCCACCTGATAGCACATAACTAATAAAGAAGAAAGTTAGCTCTAAAGGTTTTGGTAAATCAAATATAAGTGCTGCAAAAAAGAATATTGCTGATATTCCAAATTGTATTAAATTATTTTTAATACCATGTTCTGAAGAATGGCTATGATTATGCCCGTTATCATGGTCATCCTCATGCTTATGTCCATCCTTATGGTGAAGATCATGGTCATCTTCTTCATCCATCTTTCGTTTTTTGCCCCTTACCTTTTCTTTAACAATTACATCAGGTTCTACTTCTTTCACAATTTTTATAACAGCTTGATGGATTTCTTCCTTGTTAGCTCCTTCGTCTAGCTCAATGACTAATAATTGTGTGGCAACATTAACACTAGCTTCTTTTACAAGACTAATATCATTCACCTTTTTTTCTATCTTCATGGCACAGTTAGAACAACATAGTCCATCAAGAATAAATTCTAACTTATTTTTCATTCATTTCACCTCTATTAATATTATTTTTAATAAAATTTTATAATATGTATACTCTAATTCCCATCTAATACATTATTATCTGTTCATATGAACAATCATTCATATGTTATATTTGAATAATAACTCTAAACACTAAAAATGTCAATACTAAATTAAAAAATAGTATACATTTTTTACCTTCGTAAAATTAATCAAACTTTAATTTTACTCTTAGGGAAATATGTTGTAAAATATGGTTCTAGATATAAGAATTTGTATTCTAAGTAATGATATGTTAATTTATATTTATTTTTCCGACTTATAATTATCTATGCCTCGGGAAATAATATACATATCATTTATTTTTGTGAATGACCATTTTCTTAAGTAACTAAACATAAAACTATGAAAGAGGTGTTTTTATGTGGTTTTCCAAATCACAAAATGAAGTTTTAAAAGACTTGAATGTTGACCCGCTGGTCGGTCTCTCAAGTGGTGAGGCGAAGCAAAGGCAAGAAAAATATGGGATGAACAAGTTAAAGGGTAAACCTAAAAAGAGTTTAATCTCACTATTCTTGGCACAATTAAAAGATATGCTTATCTACGTATTATTGGGTGCTGCTATTATCACTCTAGTTATTGGTGAGTATGCAGATGCTATTATTATTATTTTAGTAGTACTTATCAATGCTATCGTCGGTGTAGTGCAAGAATTCAAAGCTGAAAAAGCAGTAGAAGCATTACAGCAGATGACAACCCCTCGTTCTCTAGTTCGTCGTGATGGAGAAGTAAAAGAAATAAGTTCAGAAGAACTAGTACCTGGTGATATTGTTATCATTGATGCTGGTAGATATATCCCTGCTGATTTAAGACTTATCGATAGTGCAAACCTTCAAATTGAAGAATCTGCACTTACTGGGGAATCTGTTCCAACAGAAAAAGATGCTTCCGCAATATATACTGATCCAAAAACTCCAATTGGTGACAAAAATAATATGGCATTTATGTCTACCTTAGCTACATATGGTAGAGGTGAAGGTGTTATTGTTGCAACTGCCATGGATACTGAAATCGGTAAAATAGCAAAAATACTTGATGAAGAAGATGAAGGACTAACTCCTCTTCAAGTACGTTTAGAAGAACTTGGTAAGATTCTAGGTTTCCTTGCTATCGGTATTTGTGCATTAATATTTATTATTGCTATTATCCAAAAACGTGATTTATTTGAAATGTTCCTTACAGCAATCAGTTTAGCTGTTGCTGCTATTCCAGAAGGTCTAGCTGCTATTGTTGCAATTGTATTAGCTCTTGGTGTTACAAGAATGTCTAAGATTCACGCTATTGTTAAGAAATTACCAGCAGTTGAAACTTTAGGTTCTGTAAATATTATTTGTTCTGATAAAACAGGTACTTTAACACAAAACAAAATGACAGTTGTTAAACACTATACCTACAACAATTTAAAAGATTTACCAACTACAACTGAAAACTTCACAGCTATTGGTGATGAAAAGGAATTAATTCGTTCATTTGTTTTATGTTCTGATGCGACTTATGAAAATGGCGAGGGCACCGGTGATCCAACCGAAGTTGCACTTATCGTATTAGGTGATAAATACAATCTTCGTAAAAACGATTTAAATAATGAATATAAACGTGTTTCAGAAAAACCTTTTGATTCTGATCGTAAACTTATGTCTACACTAAATGTTGAAGGTAATGGTTACCGTGTTCATACAAAAGGTGCAATTGATAACCTTTTACGTCTTTCCACACACGCTTTAGTAAATGGCAAAGTTGTTCCATTAACAAAGGATATGATAAACAATTATTTAAAAGTTACAGAGGAAATGTCCGATTCTGCACTTAGAGTTCTAGGTGTTGCATACAAAGATGTTAACAATGTAATTGATGCCAGTGAAATGGAAGAAGGTCTTACAATCATTGGTCTTGTAGGTATGATTGACCCTCCAAGATTAGAAGTTAAAGATTCTATCCATGAAGCTAAACTTGCAGGTATCAGACCTATTATGATCACTGGTGACCATAAAAATACTGCTGTAGCCATTGCAAAAGAACTTGGAATTGCTGATAATATTGACCAAAGTATTACAGGTACTGAAATAGATGAATTATCTGATGAAGAATTCTCTAGTCGTATTAATGACTATAGAGTATTTGCCAGAGTTTCACCTGAACACAAAGTTAAAATTGTTCGTGCATTCAAAGGCCATGGTAATATTGTATCCATGACAGGTGATGGTGTTAACGATGCTCCATCCTTAAAGTATGCTGATATTGGTGTTGCTATGGGTATTACTGGTACAGATGTTGCAAAAGGTGCTAGTGATATGATCTTAACAGATGATAATTTCTCTACCATTGTTAATGCTATTGAAGAAGGTAGAAATATATATAATAACATTAAGAAGGCAGTTATCTTCTTATTATCTTGTAACTTAGGTGAAGTAATTACAATATTCATATCCATATTATTCTCTTGGCCAATTCCTTTATTGCCAACACAAATCTTATGGATTAACCTTATCACAGACTCTCTACCTGCCATTGCATTAGGTGTTGACCCTGGTGATAAAGATGTTATGAAGAGTAAGCCTAGAAATCCAAAAGAAAGCTTCTTTGCACATGGTGCTGGTGTACGTTCCGTCATTGGTGGTGTACTAATCGGTATTTTAACATTAACAGCTTTCGTATGGGGTGTTAATGAAAGAGGATATTCCGTTGGTTCTTCTATCCCTGAAGATGTAATAACTTATGCTAGAACAATGTCCTTCGTAGTACTTGCAGCATCTCAATTATTCTATTCTTTATCTATGAGAAATGCTACTAAGTCTATATTCCAAATTGGATTATTTACTAACATGAAATTAATTGCAGCCATTATCGTTGGATTTATTCTACAATTTGCGGTAATATCTATTCCACCTTTAGCAAATGCTTTCGGTGTACACAACCTTCCATTAAATGACTGGTTAGTAGTAATCATATTCGCTTTAATACCATTATGTGTAAATGAAATTATTAAATTTTTCGCAAGAAAAAAAGAGAATGATTAAGTCAACTAATATTTAAGAATATATAACTAGAAGAAAGACCGTAGTAACTGTAATAGGTTACTACGGTCTTTCTATTATAATAAGGATACCACTTCTTGTTATAGCTCATAATCAATAATTAGATCACATTCCTTTTCTCATCTCTATTAATATAATATGGGAGGTTTCCTCTGCCTTTATAATAATTGGTTCTTCTATTACTTCTAAGCTATCCCTTGCCTCTAGAATCAAATCATTAATGGTAGATTCACCTTCTATTTGCACCAAATAACCTTGTCTATTTTCCTTTATATCAAAGCTTACTTCTTTTCCTTTATCCAATTCAATTACATGAATATTTACATCCTGATTTATCTTAATAGGTGCATTACTCATCTTGTTAGAAGCAATTAATAGCCACTGGTTTTTTCTTTGTTCCAGCGTAAATGAAAAATCACCATAGTCTGGCGTATAATTCTTTTTATCTGGGAAAATCCACATCTGTAATAGTCTAAGATCCTTGTCACCATAATTATGCTCCCTGTGATACACTCCTGTACCTGCACTCATATATTGAACTTGCCCTCTAGTTAAAGTTCTTTCATTCCCCATGCTATCTCCATGGCTCAAACTCCCCTCTACAACATAGGATATTATCTCCATATCCTTATGAGGATGTAAATCAAATCCTTCTCCTGGCTCAATGATGTCATCATTTAAAACTCTTAATACACCAAAATTTATATTATAAGGATTCTGATAATTAGCAAAGGAAAAATGAAAAATACTCTTTAACCATCCTAAATCACTTTTACCCATATTTTTAGATTCTATTTTACGTAACATAATAACAACTATCCTTTCTCAAAGTCTGGCGACTTTGCGCCAGTTGTTCTATTGATAATCAATATCATAATCCTAATTATTCATATTGTAAAGTACGCAAAAATAGTATATATTATTATATATTATAAACTTACTTTAATATATAAAGTGTTGGATTGTTTAGGAGGTATAAATGAATAGAGAAAAAGATGTAGTTTGTTTAAATACAATTAAAAATGTAATGAATATTTTTGGTGGAAAGTGGTCATTTTTAGTTCTAGAAGAGTTACGGGGAGGTCCTAAACGTTTTAATCAATTAAATAAAAGCTTAAATGTTAGTACAAAATCATTAACAGATACACTAAAGCATCTAGAACAACATGGAATCATTAATCGTGAAGTATTCCCTACTGTACCCATCACGGTAGAATACTCTCTAACAAAAAAAGGAACTGATTTTGATCAAGTCCTTAATGCCATGAAAGCATGGGGTAATGATTGGCTTACTAAGTAATCGAAATAATTATGTAAACTGATTAGACTTGTTATAACTTAGTCAAATAGCTAAAAAAAATAAATCCTACATCTTTGTATGAAGATGGAGGATTAGAGCCTAACTACAAATCAACCTCTTAATTTCATAAAACTTAATATAAGTAACAAAACCCCACTAAGCCAAGATAAATCCAAAGAAACTTTTTCAGATACTTTTTTCCCAATAAATGCACCTAAAAGTACTGCAACTAATCCAACTATTAATGAATTCGCTATCACTAATATACTATTTACCTCTGCAATTGCTGCTCCTAAACCAACAGCTAATCCATCTATGGATAATGCAAGCGCCAATGAAATAGCCTCTGAGTAAGACAAAATTCTTGAATCATCTTTATCTGCCATCTCTGGATCTGCATAAACATTTAATATAAAATTCAAACTCATTGCTCTAAAAGTGAAACTTTTACATAAGCCATTTCTTTTTCTTATATATGCCTTTATAGAACTATCGAATAATTTAGTAGTTCCTAAAAAGAATAATATGATAAAGCATATAATATGGGTTAACTCCTTTGGGAGATATGGTTTAATGATAAATCCTAGAAATAAAGATATGGTTAACGTAAGGCTACTTATAGTAGTGAGTACAAGTGCTGATGTAAATGGTATCTTAATTTTATTGGTCCCATATGCAAAACAAGCTACAAATGCATCTAATGATAGCGCTATTACTAATATAAGAGACTCCATAATCATTTTTATAATAATCATTATAAGAACTTCCCTTCCATGTTCTTTACTATTATATTGATTAAATATGAAAATGCTACTTTTTTCTTTTTTTACTAAACCAATTACACGCTGCCTGTACGATATAAACTTAACTTCTGATAACACTTAGCAGTGAAAGGAATGATTCATAAAATCTTTTATCATCCAGGGGTGTTCTTTTCTTTGGACCTTTGCCCCTGTAATGATTTGAACCCTTTCTTGCCTTTTTAGACATATGTCTTTCAAACAACATTTGATCAATGTTATCACTCGTAAACCATTTTCCACTATGATGTATAGGATGGCCTCCTTTAGCTAAAGCCATTGCTGCTACACCATAATCTCCTGTCACTACGATATCCCCTTTCGATACCTTATTAACAAGATAAAAATCTGCAGAATCATTTCCTTTACTAACTACAATTACTTCACCGTAATCTACAGTAATAATATGACTCGTATCACAAACAAGCAGTAATTCTATATCATTCATCTTTGCAATATTCTCGACTATTTTAGTTACAGGACATGCATCTGCATCTATTAAGAATTTCATTCTTCACCTTCCCTCCTTTTGATATCTTTTGACTACCTATTGATATTCTAACATATCTATTTTATTTGTATATCATATATTCTATGTTTATTTATAGACAAAATTTTTAATAATACCTTATAAAATAAAAAATCAGAAAAGAAATTCGGCTTTATGAATTCCTTCCCTGATTTTTGTTTATTATAGTAAATTACCTTTAAGTAGTTTGT
>JAEWHU010000248.1 GCA_023387635.1 Bacillota bacterium | reverse complement strand
TTGTTGTGATTCAAATTCTGGAAAACAGGTAGTGTAGACTTTACCTAGAAGTTCACTGCCTTTGACTACCTTAACAATTTCATCTTTGTCACCTTTTAAAACACCTAATGCTGTTTTACAACATATTAGTAATCTAGATGTGCTTTTCACTTTAACATAAGCATATTCTAACTCTGGATTTATTGCAACTGCTGCATTTGAAGTTAGAGTCCATGGTGTTGTGGTCCAGACAAGTAAATCTGCTTCTTCCTCTAATAATGGTAATTTAAAAAATACAGATTTACACGTAACTTCACTGTAACTACCTGTCATTTCGTGTTCGGATAAGGACGTTCCACATCTAGGACACCAAGACATAACTCTGTGCTTTTTTGCTATCCATCCATTTTCATCACATTTCTTAAGAAAATGCCAGATCCCTAATATATTATCATCCGTATTGGTAAAATATGAATTATCCCAGTCCATCCACTGTCCTAGGTCTTTACTTTGATTGGTGATAACTCCTGCATATTTGTGAACCCTATCCATACAGGCATTAGTAAAGTTATCTAATCCATATTCTGTAATATCTCTTTTATCTCTAAAACCTAATTGTTTTTCGACCTCAACTTCAACCCATAACCCTTGTGCATCAAATCCGTTCTGATACTGACAAGAACATCCCTGCATACTATTATATTTTATGGTGATATCTTTTATGGTTCTGCCAAATGCATGGTGTACTCCCATAGCATTATTTGCGGTAATTGGACCATCAAGAAATCGAAAACGTCTTCCATTTTTATTTTTATCTACTAATTTCTCAAAATAGTTTTTTTCTTCCCATAAATCCTTTACTTGTTTTTCTGCCGAATTAAAATTGTAACTACTTCCTTCTTTTATCATTCTTATCTGCTCCTTTTGATATGTTTTGTACTATTGGTACAAAGCATAATCATACTGGCTATATTCATAGCCCATTCACCTCCCTTTTCGCACTGGTAAACAAGAAACAGATATTATTTTAAAATAAAAAAAGCTTTCGTCCCGTATAAAAGACGAAAGCCCTATTACTCTTTCTATATCCATTACGGCATACCATCATATGCGCCCTTTTTAACGGTAGGAAGCCGTCAGTATCTACTAGTTTATAAAAACATTCGTACTGCCATTCCAAAGTGATTTTCAATTAATTCCTACTAATACCGGTTCTCAGCACCTCCGGCTCTCTGTGACGTTTAGAATTAGTCTACTTTCTTCTTCAATATGTTTAATTTTAGCAATTTTATCATATGTATTATTATAATGCAAGTAAAATTTTACAAATCTTGTTTTACATAATCCCCCCATCTTGTTCCATTATTTCTCCAATAATCATCTGTTCCTTTATACGTTTAAAGTATCCAATTTGATAGTTTAATACATCTCTCCAAAGGTCAGAGCCAGTTTTCGTACCACAGTCCATGTCAAGATAATTTGTGTAACGTTCTATTCTTGAATCTGCACATTCTATTATTTCCTTAGGGCTCATACCTTCTAATTTTGAATACTGTAAGTTTAAGTAGAGCCTGTAGGCATCAAACCTATCTATGTTGTCCGCTGTTTGAACACTTAATTCAAAAGGAGTAGGTTTTCTTAAAATATCTATTGGATTATCTGTATGTATTCTTATTCCGTAACAGATGGATTCTATACGCTCTTTATCAAACTGTAAGGATTCTAGAAATACTCTAGCTATTCTTTCTGAAATTCTTCCATGAGTATCATAGTCTTCTTTTGTTTTGCATTCTATGTAGCCTATATCATGAAGAAGACAAGCAATTGTCAACCCCTCCTCATCCAAACCTTCTGCTTTTGCAATACGCCCCCCAATAGCACCAACTCGGAGAGAATGTTCATAACGGTATTTATCATTTCTAAATTCTTCAACACTTTCAAACTTCTCTTTAATAAAACTAATTGTCTTCTTTACGTTATCTGTCATTATAATCACCATGCCTTTCTCAAAATTTGGCGACTTTGCACCAGGTGCAAATCAACCTGTGAAATTGTTCTTTATTTCATACTAATCTCCATTTCATGTTTTAAATTTCTTTGCCTAGTCACTTCATAGAACATAACAGTTGCTGCACATCCAACATTGAATGAAGTCGCAGCTGAACTTTCACTCATTGGTATCGTGACTAAAGCATCACACATTTCTTTATAAGTACGATTTAATCCATCTGTTTCATTTCCAATCATTATCATCAAAGGTGTTGTCATATCACACCCATAGATAGGATATTCTTTATGTGCTGTAGTACCAACAGTTTTAAAATTAGGGTGCTTAACTTTTAAGTCATTGATTATTTGTAATAAAGTTGCATTCTCAGATATACGAATAACAGGGAGATTAAAGAAGGAACCCATTGAGGAAATGATAACCTCTGGATCATATAGATCAACACTATGACCAGTTATGATTAGCGCTTCAACCCCAAGTGCATCACAAGAACGTATAATTGTTCCAAGATTTCCTTTGTTTGATGGCCTATCAAATAGAGCTAATACCGGATTATCTGATAAATGTAATAATGAAAAATCATCCGTTCTCATTTTCACAATTGCAAGTAGTTCAGAGGTGTCTTCTTTTCCACTTAATTCATTCATTAAAGAAGAAGTTAGTTCATAGTTTATTTCAGTTTTTACGGAACGTATTAAATTGGTAGCCCACTTTGACAATGTAATTTCCTTGGTATATATAAAACTACAGATATACCAATTGTTTTTAATTGCTTGGTTAATATTTTTTACACCTTCTAGAAAGAATTCATTATATTTATATCTTTTATTACGATTTGTTTTTAGTACTTCGAATTTTTGATAGGTCGCATTCTTAGTAAATATTTTTTCCGTTTTCATATTGTCCTCCTAATATAATGGTATTTAATTAGCCAGTACATATTTCAAGTCAAATACAATAGAATCTTTAAGATACTCAGGTATAGCATATTTGTCTTCTTTCAGATTTTGTGAAAAATCAAACAGGCTATGTTTATCCAATATTTTCATATTATAACATATATAAACTATCAATACCAATATACAGTATTAGAATATTAATAATATTTTCAATTAAATCGTAGATAATAATAATATAAAATTTTTAATTAGAAAGGATTTTAATATAATGCATAACAATAAGAATAGGATGAAGGATAGAGAGAAAAGTAACCCAGAATTACGAAAGATGGAACCTAAGAATAATGCAGATGTAGGAATAATAAATGGACACATTATAGGGGTTCATGAAGGACAGCATGAAAAAAGTAGGCCTAAGAATAATACGAATGCAAATTAGCTAAGATGAAAATGGTATAAATATAAATTTGCTTATTGGAAAATGATATAAAAGTAAATTTCTATTAAATAGAGTAGAGAAATAATTGCTAAGAATTATTTCCCTCTCATTGAACCGTACGTACGGGTCTCGTATACGGCTCTACAATTTATATTCCAACTTTTCTTAGATAATAATTTAAAGGATTGAGCA
>JAEWHU010000246.1 GCA_023387635.1 Bacillota bacterium | reverse complement strand
AAATCTTTAGCCCAGTATTTCTAGTCAGCTTTTCTTTCATTCCTTTCTCTTCCCTTCCATAATTTGATTTTTTTTGATTCAGATACTTTATTTTGATCTACTAATAATTTTCCTTTTAAATAATCACTGTCTACGTTACGTACAAGCATACCTTTTATGGCTATAGACACCTTACCAGTTTCTTCTGATACAATAATTGTTAGCGAATCACTTACTTCACTTATTCCAATAGCAGCACGGTGTCTCGTACCTAAATCCTTACTAAGTTGCATATTGTCGGATAATGGTAAATAGCAAGTTGCAGCAATAATTCGGTCTCCTCGAATAATAACGGCTCCATCATGAAGAGGTGTATTGTGTTCAAATATATTAATTAGTAATTGACTACTTATTAATGAATCAATAGCAATACCTGTCTTTTCAAATTCTAATAATGAGACATCTCTTTCAATTACAATTAATGCCCCTGTTTTTGTCTTAGCAAGATCAAATGTTGCTTTAACAATTGCCGAAACCACATCGGAATACATTTGGTTTGCTTTATCTTTAGAATCGTTTAAGCTAAATAGAGGGGTAACAATATTATTTTGCCCAAGTTGCTCAAGGGCTTTTCTAAATTCAGGTTGGAATATAATAATTACTGCTATTATTCCCACATTTATACTTTTAATAAATATCCACTGAATAACGTTTAGGGCAAAAATGGACGCAAATAACCAAAGAATAAGCAAGACAATAAGGCCCTTCACTAACATCCAAGCTCTTGTCTTCTTTATCCATGTTATAACATGGTATATAACAAAAGCAATAATAAGAATCTCAATTATATCTGTTATTCTTATTTTGGGTAGTGAAAGCCACGCTACATAATCTTTGAAAAAACTTATAATAGTATTCATTGATCCACCTACTTTGCCCTAGATTATCTCATGTCATCCTTGTCCCGCTTGTTGTAATTTTCATAATCATCGTATTCATCTTCATAGTCTTGGTCATCATCAGATAAATCATTCATACTCATCTTAGCTAATAATCCAGCATTTTTTTGAGTATTAAACTTTTTCACATTTTTTTCTGGCGCTGTAACATTAATTTTAGGAATTGCCTTAACGTAGTAATAATAGTCTTCGTCTTCAAATTGGACAAATTCAACTGCTGTATAATCCAGTGTACAATAAAATAATTGTATCACTACTGCGATTACAGCAGATACTATTGTTCCTACTATCATACTTCCAATTTGTTCTGATATATCTAATTGTAAATCACAGATTAAAAACCCTAAGATGCACGTTAAGCTACCTGCCGCAATGGCTATTTCCCTTGCATAATCAAATTTCATTCTACGAACAATATAAGTAACAATAATTATCAAGGAGAATATTACGATAGTTAATATCATTTGTTTATTCTTTACTATACTATCAATTATATTTGTATATAAAGATAACGTATCTTCGATAGTTAGCTTAATTTGAGTATCTTCTGTATTCTTAATAATTTGAAAAAGGTAATATATAAATACACCACAGCCTGTTGGTACTATAGCAATCGGAGTGGCAAATATCCCCATAACAATAGGAACTAAATAAGGAATCTTTAATAAATATAGAATAGGTACTGCTAATATTACATAGCCAAGTCTAGGTGTAAATCGCAAAAACAAGCAATAAATAATTAATACTATTAAAATAATGATAATAGAAAGTATTTGTGATACACTGTAAATATGAGCTATTGAAACTACACCTGCTAGTAAAACTAGTATCTGGCTAGGTGTGAATGCACAAAGTAAAGAAAATGCTAATACAATTGGTAGTTTAGTTAATCTTTCATCGTATCCAATGGTTTGATTAATTAGTTGAAACACAATAAGTGCTACAATAAATTTCATAAAAGGATTAATGTATAGTTGAAACTTTTGGTAAATGCTACGCAATTTTTCTCTCAATTCTAAAAATTTCATCATGATGACTCCTCCTCTTATCCATTTAGATTCTCTTCGTCGTAAATATTTAATAATCTTTTTAAAACTTTATAGTATTTACCAAGAGCTTTTCTGGATTTATCATATTTAAAGGAATATCCAATGATAGAGCTAATTACGTAAATAGTCATAATTATTATATAAAATCCTAAAATGTATTGTCCGATTCTTGGGAAATCTAATGTTACTGCTTTACTAATAATATATTCAGCCTTATAAATGCCAATCATGAGTAAGATTAATGCATAACCAATAGTGATATTAACAACTGTTTTAAGAACTTCTAATCGAACATAATCTGTTTTATAGTACTTACCCATTCTAATATCTTCTTTTCCTTCTTTTTGTTCATACAAGGCAAGCTTTGTCATAACTCTAATCTTTTCGTTATTTAACATTGTATTACCTCCGCTAATAGATGTAACTGTATTTTTTACAATATTATCATACATTATAACATAATGCCTTTGTCTTTTATAGACCTTTTTTTATATTCGTTATTATTTTTTCTTAAGATTAACGGATTTTTCTTAAGAATATCCAATATTTCAGATAAAATTCAAAGGATTACTCAAAATTATATGATATCTCTCAATTGGCGAGAAATTCAATGAGATAATTTCAAACAAAGGAAGTAAAAGGAAATCATAATCCTTGAGGTTTTTCTTATAATATGGTACACTAAAGTAAAATAAAGGAGAATGAAAGAGGAGTCCATCATATGAGAAAACCATTAGTTTCTGTTATTATGTCCGTGTATAATGCTGAGGAATTTTTACGTATGGCTGTAATTAGTATTTTGAATCAGACCTACAAAGACTTTGAATTTATTATCATAGATGATGGCTCTACAGATAGCTCTCTTTCTATCCTTCAAAGCTTTAAGGATACAAGAATTCGCCTTCTGATTAACGAACAAAATTTAAAGCTTCCCACTTCTTTAAACAAAGGCATTGCAATATCAAAGGGGAAATATATAGTTCGTATGGATGCAGACGATATCAGCTTTCCAAAAAGAATTGAAAAGCAAGTTGCATATATGGAATCTCATCCCAATGCTGCTATGGCATTTTGTGATATGATACACTTTTCAGGAAGAAAAATTCTTCCTGATTTTAATACAAATAATTTAACTCCTAATGGAATTAAGGCAACCCTCTTATTCTATAATGTAGTAAATCACAATGGAGTTATTATTAATAAATCTCTGTTCCCTAATCTAAATTATCCTACTATGTATTCTGTAACAGAAGATTTGGCACTTTGGCTTATTATTACTAAAACTCATAAAATTCATTATATGAGGGAAAATTTAGTTTTGTATCGCATTCATGAAAAGCAAGCTCGTAGTTCCATGTCAGAAGTACAACGTCAGCAAGAAATTAAAATAAAAGCTCCCCTTTTACTAGAGCTAACGGGAATCCAAAAAGAAAATCATCAGCTGATTCACTCCCTTATTTCTTATAAAATGGTAGATATTTCAGACAAAAAACTACTTACATGGCTTCATTATTTAGATAAATCCAATCAAAAACAAAGCTCTATCCTTCAAATACCTTTAAAGAAGTGCTGATACGAATGTTTTTTACAGTTGGGATCTATAATAACTATTCAACCTTAACCTTTATAAAATCTATTTTTAGTTTTGGAATCTTGCCCCTATTAAAATTTTTATTAAACATCCTGTATAACGGTTTTTTAGATATTGTTTGGCTAAGATTAGGCATTCTGAAAGGGGGAAGATTGTTATGAAACCGATGTTATCTGTAATTATGAGCGTATACAATGGAGAATCTTATCTAAAAGAGGCTGTTGACAGCATTATAAATCAATCCTATGATAATTGGGAGCTGATTATAATCGATGATTGTTCCACAGACAATACACCTGCTATTTTAGCTGCCTATAAAGAAGATCCTAGAATTCGAATTTTTAAAAATGAGAAAAATCTACGTTTAGCGGCATCCTTAAACTTAGGATTGTCCTACGCTTTAGGTAGCTATATTCTTCGTATGGATGCGGATGATATTTGCCGTTTAGATCGCTTTGAAAAACAATTGGCTTTTATGGAAGCACATCCTGATGTTGATGTATCATGGGGAAAAGGGTTCTGGTTTAAAGATGGAGTCATTCTAAAAAAGATTCAAAATATTTCCTTTCAACCAAATGATATGAAAGCTATCTTTATATTTACTACTCCGGTGATGCATAATTGTGTTATTGCAAAAAAAGTTTTTTATGACACTTACCTTTATCAGTCAGAATATACCCATTCAGAGGATTGGAATTTATGGTATCGAGGCAGTAGGGATTTTCAATTTGCAGGTCAAAATGAATATCTAGTATTATATCGTATTCATAATACACAAACAACAGATATATCCAATGCACATTTATTAAAAGAACAGTATAAGAAAAATTTTACTGAATACATGGAACACATGGGACTCACCCTATCAAAAGAACATATTAACTTTCACGTATCTTTAATCTGTGATAACGCACCTGTGCCTCTTTCTCAATTTAAGCAGTGGCTTACAATTTTAACACAAGAGAATGAAAAATTGCACCTTTATAAAAGGCACTCTTTAACCTATTCATTTTTATGGAAAATTAATGGGCTATATAGAGAAAACAGATTAACTAAAAAAGAGGTGATTTCACTCCTATTCTTCATAGGTATTAGAAAAAGCATCCTTTTTTACTGTAAAAAGATATTGAATTCATGTATCGATGTACATAAACAAAGAAAGCAGAGAAATTTTTTCTCTGCTGTAAAACCTGGTTATACAACCAAATATTAAGGCTCCCAATAACTGTTTCTCCTTAATATATGATTGGTTCCCCCTATTACACAATTGGATTCATGAAATTCCTTACTAACAATACTTCCTGCCGCTATAATGCTCTCTTTGGGAAGTATGCAGCCCTTTAGGATAACAGTACCCATTCCAATCCAACTTTTAGCTCCAATATGTATGGGCTTAGGATCATTGATTCTTTGATGCTCTTCATTAAAAATGGTATGTTGGTCGCTGTCCATAATAGTTGTATCCCATGAAATAATAGTACCACTTTCTATTGTAATAGAACGCTCACAAAGAATTCGCGATTCACCTGTGATAATTCGTCAAGAAAGGAACTCTATGAAGCAAAAACAGGATAAATCCCTTCAACTTAATATCATATATGGGATCATAGGACAGATTATATCTTTAGCTATTAATTTGGTTTCTAAAAATGCCCTTCGTTCTAATTTAGGTATTGAATACTTAGGCCTTCAGAGTATCTATGGAAATTTTTGCGATATTTTTTCCTTTGCTTTTTCAGGAATCGGAACTGCCATGCTCTTTCAGCTCTATGGTGCAATGGCAAAAGGAGATAATGAACAGGTAGCCTCTGTTTATTCTTATTTTAACAAACTATGTAAAATCATCTCTACCGGGATCCTATTATTAGGTTGTATTACTTCTGCATTTTTGTTTTTCTTTGTGAATGCGGACATATCAGCACTGGAAATTATTGTAGGGTATCTCCTTTATCTATTGTCTGTTATAATACTCAATCGCTATATATTTAAGCAATACTTTATTATTGCTTCCTTGCACCGCTATTTGGTTACCATAATTTTAACCGTAACTGATCTACTAGCTTTAGGCATCCAGCTATTCTGTCTCTACGTTTTAAAGAGCTACCTTAGCTTTTTACTTTGTATATTAATAAAAAATATAATTATAACCATTTGGCTTCACTTGACAATAAAAAGAAAATATCCCTATGTTCTTAAAAAAACCACAACTCTACCTAAAACAGAGGAGAAATCCATCCTTAAAAATGTAAGTGACTTGATGATTTATCGTATTGGAAGTGTATTGGTAAACAACACTGACGGCATTCTAATCTCATCCTTAATCAATACTGCAATGGCAGGCTACTATTCTAATTACCTTTTTGTTCTTATGGGCGTATCCAGTTTAACAGGAAGTTTTTTTGAAGCTATTGTTGCTAAAATCGGCCATATTGTCAACAAGCGCACTAAAGATGAGCAATTTATGAGCTTTATTACCATTTCCTTTATTAATCTTGCCATAACTGGCATTACTTGTACCTGTATTTACTGGCTAGTTCAGGATTTCTTGTTTTTTTGGATGGGTCCTGATGCTCTTCTTCCCATGCCCATTGTTGTACTTGTTACCATCATGCATTACCTGGATACGACCCATAAAACCTTAGGCTCTTATAGGGTATCTGCGGGTCTCTTTAATAGTGTCAAAAAGATGGTACTGTTTAGAGGGCTGGCAAACCTTATATTGTCTATTCTGTTTGGAAAATTATATGGACTTATAGGGATCCTTTTTGCCACTGTTCTCTCTGATATTCTCACGATGCAATGGTATGAACCTTACTTAATGTATAAATATTTTAATAAACCCCTTTGGTATGAATTAATTTATCAATCAGTCGGCATTGTTAGTACTCTAATTACTATTTTTATAACAGGTACTTTAGTAAAAAACACGTCTGTGTCCTTTGTTGGTTTTTTTAGCAAAGCATTAATATGTGGATTAATTTCATTATTATGCTATGGGATGTTCTATATACTGCTCCGTCCCTTGTATAAAATTATAAAAGAAAGGAGTCTTGACCTTGAATAACCTTTTTAAAGAGCAGTATCCTTACCTAGCCTCTACTATAAAAGATAGCCACTACAACACTGTTACTAAGCTTACAGTATCCCCTATAGATTTAATGATACCTGCCCGATTTGATTTTATGGCAAAGCTTATATACTTAGATGGTTTAAAAGGCTGCTATGATCCATTTCGCTCTTATGAAATATACAAGAGCCATCTTCTTGCCTTTGGTGGAAGAAGAATAAAAGAAGCCGGTAATCCAGAAAAAAATACCATTGAAAAATATATCAATGTATTTCAATCTCTTAATCAAGCGGCTAATTCAGATGATAAAGATACTGTTTGGTGTGAACATTATCCAATCCCTGTAGATGCTAACTTTATGGCAATGGACGGTGCCCATAGGGTCTCCTGCGCTTTGAATACAAAGAATATGATAACAATATATTATTTGAAAGATTATTCCTTTCCTTATCGTTATGATTACCTTTTCTTTCGATATCGCCTATTGCATGAAAGTATGATTTTAGAGATGGTTTTAAAATATGCTAAGTTAAAATCCCTTACTTTGTTTCGGGTAACCTATAAAAAGTATTCTAAAGTTCCTTTTTTATTAACAGCTTTAAAATACAGGAATGCCTTATTACCTGTTTATATGTTAAAACTCTCTTCTAAATCTTTTCTTGTTGTTACAGATAACGCCCATACTTCCCCTGATTATGTAACCGCTTTTTTAAAAAATAATTTACATAATAGAAGCAAGTTGGATCTAATTACTAACCAAGAAGAAATAATTCAATATTTACAAAGCTTCATTGCTCATTACCAAAAAAAAGAAGATAGACATTATAAAGTAACTTATTTTATAAAAGATAGATTACTAAGACTTTATTTTATTACGCTAGGAATCATTAAAAAGATTATTCCTTATTTTTAATCGAGCTATGTTTGCAAATCATAAAAATTATTGTCTTATAAAGGTGGAACTATGAATATGAAAAAACCGTTAAATATGAATAAAGAAAACATGCAGCTAATCTGCCTATGGCCTTCTTGTAATAAGGAGGCCATTAAAGAAATAACTGCATACTCTTTCACAAAATATAATGCTACTGTTTATTATACAATAGATATCTTTCTTACTTTTTCAGAATTCAACCAGTTAATTTACGAACTTTATCATTCTGAAACATGGATGATAAAAGAAAATCAAATTCATCTAAATTCTTTGCTTAGAAAAGCAACTTGGTGCTACTCAAAGAAAAAACCTATCACTATGATACTCTTATCTTTACCTTCCCCTAATACTCTTTTAGCGTTAAAGGAAGAGATACGACAAAAGGTAGGATTTGGCAAACATTCTATACACACCATTGAAAACACCCAAGAAGCTGTATATATCTGGAGCAGATATGCCTACTCCTCTTTTGACTTCCCTTTGTCCCATTCCTTTCGAAAGAGTATTAGATGGAATTTCTTTAGACTCTATAATTATTTACGTGTTACCTTGTTCCGTTTGATTGGATATATAGAACAATAGAGCTTAACCACCCATAGGCAGCGGGATGAACTTGGAAAGTTAATATAGTGGTTTTCTCCAACAAGCTTGCTGTTCGCCATATAATTATTTTCTCTTTTTGAAAGAATGTCCGCCTTTCATCTAACAGTGCTTTAATAACTAATTGTTTATTATCAATGGTAGGGCTATGTTTCACTCTGTACCAGGCAATTTGGAGGTTTAAAAAATATCTTAACTTTGCATGTGCTACAAATTCCATATCCTTTTTTTTATCAAAATAAGTAATCGCTTCTTTTAATGCCTCTAACTTATTCAGTCTACTAATAGAATATGCTTGTTTGGTTATACTATCCTTTCTAACAACATAATTGTAATATTGCTTAGGGGATACTGCCACTTCTTTCGTTTCATAAAGCACCTTATAGGTAACAAATTCATCCTCATGAATCTTTCTGTACGGATATGATAGAATAGGGATCAGACTTCTATGATACAATTTTCCCCATGCATATATCATATATGCTTTATTATAATGAACAATTTCTTCTGCGGCCTCTCTCCCTTTCATAATCTTTACAGGAACCTCTGCATTTTGCCTTTGTTTACTTTTCTCTTTTTGATTTCCTTCTCTTCGTATCCTTTCACATACTACGGATACTTTTACTCCATTTTTAGTGCATAGATTAAGAAGTTCTTCTAGATACTCTGGTTCTACATAATCATCTCCATCTATATAAGTAATCCATTCGCCTTTGGCTAGTCCTGTCCCCATGTTCCTTGCATCTGACAATCCACCATTAATTTTATGTATTACCTTGACTCTAGAATCTATTCTTTCATATTTATCACAAATTTTACCAGAACCATCTACAGAACCATCGTCTATTAACAACAATTCAAATTCCTTATTCGTTTGATTTAATATACTGGTAATACACCTTTCAATATAAGACTCAATATTATATACAGGAACAATAACGCTGATCATACCCTTTCCCCTCTTTCTCTCAATTCTTATTATTTTACGGACTTTATCTTACAAGTGTATATCGCTTTTCTATATTACTATATTTATAAGAAGCAAACCAATAGCAGCCGTTTTCAAGTGTTAATTGCTCATTAGCTAGTTCCATATACTCTTCTTCTCCTAAGCGAATACCTAATTCTACATCCGATCGTATATCAGAAAATAAAGAATAGGGCTTTATATCTGCTAGAAGGCTAGAAGTTTCCTTTGTAGCAACTTCTTCTTCTAACAAATAATATTTTGTTTCATTGTTTTGTCTGACTACAAGATAAGGAATATAATTTTTCTCTGGCTTTGCAAATCCTGTATTTCTTATCTCTATAGCAATATTAAGCTTTTGACCTGGTACCATGGTAGCAGGTAAAATGACGGATGAGAGGCTAAGGCGGTATCCAAGATGTTCTTTTACATATGTATATCCGTCTGTCCCGCCATATCGCTGTTCTTTCCAACTTTCTAAAACCTCTGTATTATAATAACGGTTTAGATAAGTCAGACTCATTTTTTTAAATTCCGATACTGCATTTTCAATGTTAGTATATTCACTAATATTTGTCATTTCCCCCCCATTTATCTGGGTTATGAGGTTTTCTTCCATCCATTTTAGTTCATCGTTTCTATCATATCCTTCTTCCACATAGGTTCCCATATCATTATCCGTAGAAAGTAGTGCATCATTATGAATCCCTAATCTTTCCATAGAACAGCCGTATTCCATTGCTTCTCTTACAAACATGGGTCTTCTTACATTTATAATAATATCCTTGTCAAACCTTAATAAAAGCTCCTGCAATAGTTTTATACGATAAGGAATATCGTCCATGTCCTCCTCCATATAAGGGCTATTATGCCATTCACCATAAGGACCTATAAATCCCGCCTGTACACCTAATATTATATCTTTATATGGATTTATCACTTCTGCCAATTGTCCTACATGACTAAGAATAGTTTCAAAGCTGTCAGGCTGCTCATACTCATCACCCCAAAAGTGATAAGCAGTTCTAACCACCACTGCCATACCAACTTGGCGACATTCATCCAAAGCTTTTATTATCTCTGCAACTTTCTCATCAGAAATTTTTTTATTATTTCTATCTTTTATAAGGTTTATACCCAAAAGAACAATTCGAAATTTCTCTTCACCATTGTAATAACCTTCAACTAGCTGATAATCTTTGGTATCAATTTGGGCATAAAATCCTCTATTAGAATTTACAATACTTTGAGTACTTTCCGGAAAGGAAAGTTTTACATTTTTCTGCCTCCAATAAAAAAAATAAAAGAGTATAAGTATAACACCCAACAAAATGAGTACACCTATGATTCGCCTGCTAGTTTTTTTCACAATAATCTCCAATCTTATTACCGCTAAATCCTTAATGGTATCATAATTCCGCTTACTTCACTGCCTGTCTACTATACCACCCGAGAAAAGGAGCAGTCACTGTAAAAAGGCATGCAACTATAAAATGCATTTTTTTGCGAAGCATAAAAAACAATACTATATAACCAGATTTTTGTAATAAACTATTAATAAGCTTAAGATTTTTATATGCATTCCTATCTTCGATGGTATCTCGAATAGAATCTACTTGCAAAAAGCATTTTAATCTTTCATGGATATTTTTGAATGATAACCCTTCATATGGAATATTCTTAATGAGGGACCAGCATATAACTCTTGCTGTAAGTGCAGTTAGTAGGTCCCTCTCCTCTTCTATTATTTTATTATTTCTTAGCCAACGTTCATACTCCCTAAGCATTTCCCTATTCTTATTAGCAATTTTTTCATCTGCCATTCTTGTTGAGGAGAAGTCGGTATCCACATGGTAGCAATATACTGGTTCACAGCATTGGAAATAGTTAGGGGCTTTGCCAAAAGCTTTTAAATTAAATAGCTGATCTTCCATATAAACTTTTCTAATATCATCAAATTTAATCTGGTTATCCTCTAAGAACTGTCTTCTATAAACCTTATTCCATAAGTATCCAAAAATACTTTCTGTTTTAATGCTATGGAAACGTTCTCTTTCGTCCTTTGTACCTTTACGCTTTACAGTACCTTCTTTCGTTTTTATGGTAATGAGAGTTTTTTGAGACTTTGCCTGCCTATAATACAATGCAGATATAATATCGTATTTATTTTGCTCAGCTATATTTATAAATATTTCCATTCCTTTAGGTAATAGAGTATCATCTGCATCTGCAAACCATACATATTCTCCCTTAGCCATTGAAAGACCTATATTTCTTGCAAGTCCCTGCCCTTGATTTATGGTATGTATGACTTTAATTCTTTCATCTTCTTTCTGTAATTCATCGCAGACTTCTCCAGTTTTGTCCTTAGACCCATCATTTATAATTATCAGCTCCCAATTATTATAGGTTTGACACTGAACCGATTCCACTGCCTTCCTGATCTGCTTCTCACCGTTATAGACAGGAATAATCACGCTGCATTTAATCATCCTTTATTCTCCTGATTTCTCATATACAATATTAGCTATTACTTTACCTTTTTGGGTATTCAATAGTTTTTGATTGATAAAGATATGCTGTTCAAAGTGTTTCTCCAAATATCTCAGTCTAAAATATCCAAAGGACCAGCTTATCAAAGCTCCAATAAAGGTTCCCGCACCATATAGTCTAGGTGGAAGAGTTACGGACCACAAGGAACCAATCAAAATAGATACACAAAATACAATGCTGACAGACATGGCGCCTTTCATATCATTATAATAA
The DNA here is from genome assembly GCA_023387635.1 of Bacillota bacterium. Classification (GTDB taxonomy): domain Bacteria; phylum Bacillota; class Clostridia; order Lachnospirales; family Lachnospiraceae; genus Anaerocolumna. The sequence goes on along the minus strand of JAEWHU010000246.1, from coordinate 819 downwards.
AACAAGTAAATGAGTAGACAGTAGGTCATAAAAATTACTAAATAACTAGCTGCCAGTGATGAATAAATCTCCATGGTCAACCCTCCAAAGCCCAGACGAGGTAAGAACATCCTGAAAATTAAAAATAAAAACACTGTAATAATTGACTGTAAAGTAAATACATGAATAATCTGCTGTTTCATAACACGAAACATTTTCTTTTTATTCTTGGTAATTTCCCGATGGGTCGAACCGATTACAGCTTGCATATAATCCTGATAACTATCATGGAACTGAGTTTCTGCCATTACGGTAAATATCATTAAAGTTGAAATATTAGTGAATAAGGCTAAACAACTTGCCATATCATAAGGTCCCATGCTTATCATGCTTCCTGCCACCCTATTTCTTCCTAAAATAGCCCAAAATACAAAATTATGAATATATAATCCTAAAAAATATAAAAAATTTGATAAAAAAATCTCCTTATACTTTACAAAATATCCTAGAACTTTGTAAAAACCTGTAGTTGATTTTGAAAAATATCTGTGAATATATGCCGATATTAAAGAAGTTATTATAAAAAAACCTAAAGTAAGTCCATAAAGAATAGCGTGAATGGTATCCACTGCTTTCATATAATACAGTAGAATAGAAAATAAAGCTCCGAATATCATTCCTGTAATAAAGGAAAAAGTAATCACCCTATAATCTTTCGTAGCATGAAGATAAGTCATTGAAAAATAAAGAAAAATTGTGGAAATCCATAGTACATAAGTACTTAATATGTAGAAAAGATCAACGCCCCCCACTACATATAGACGATAACAAAAAACACCT
>JAEWHU010000221.1 GCA_023387635.1 Bacillota bacterium | reverse complement strand
GTGCTACACCGATTACTCCAATCATAGGTTCGATTGGTACAAATACATTATCAAATACTTCTGCCATTCCATTATTAACTTTTATCCGTTTTATTCTATACTCCTTTAGCTTTTCACTAAAGCATTTTGAACTTGGCCCGCTGGCACCTATTCCTAATGAACCCACTAAAATATCAATAATTTCAACTTTTAAGGTATCTCCAGGCATTGCCCCCTCTACATATAGTGGGCCTGTTGCTGGATTGTTTAATGATGGAGCATCAACATCAATCTTCGCATTTTCAGGAAGTAACTGATTCTGAAAACAGTCATATGTATGAAACGAAATAGTATCACCTGATTTAGCAAAGGCTGCTGGTATATTATCTTTTGACATTGTATGTATCATGTTGTTTCTTTCAATATATATCATCTTCTTCTCCTATTATGATATTAATGACTTATTACTGAATTTCTTATTTTGCAGGAAAGTTTTCATCATATTCCTTTGCTAGTTCTTTGTGCATATCTTCGTCATAGATAGGTGCTTCTATATACTTTCCAACCACATTCTTCAAATAGTCACTCTTTAATTCCATTGCCATAAAAGATGGATAATTGTTTCCACCTATTGTTGTGATTCCAAACTCTTTTGCTTCAACAAAACCAAAACGAGGATAATAGGTTGAATGTCCAAAGAATAATATTGCTCCATATCCAAGTTTTTTTGCACGTTCAAGGGAATACTCCATAAGAGCACTGCCTATACCTAGTTTTTGATATTCTGGCAATACACTCAAAGGGCCAAAATTAAGTACATCTTTCTTTTCATTATTCGGTTGTAAAATATGTGCTTTACTATATATTACATGACCCACAACTTTATCATCTACTTCTGCTACAAAATCTAGTTCTTTAATTCCGTCAGTATTACGCAAAGAATGAACCATATAATGTTCTGTACATCCAACACCAATTTTCTCTATTCTTTCATCACGCCAAAATGCCTCTCTTGTTAATTCTTCAACTGTACGATAATCTTTTTCTTCTTCAAGTCTTACTTTAATGTTGATCAATATTTCCCCCTTATTAGAAAGCTTATCTCTAACTCCCTCTAGATTGCCTATTTCTTATCCTTAACAAAACATTTCTACAATTGTTTTCCCATCATAACCATATCGTTATATGAGGTTAAACCTCTTTTTTTATAAAAACTCTCTGTACTATCATCCCTTGATGTAAATAAAACAATTTCTGTAATTCCGTTATTTTTCAGTCGCTGTTCAAATTCATCAAATATTCTAGTTCCAATACCTTTATTGCGTATTTCGTTTTTTACACAAAACTCTTTAATATTAAACATGATTCCATTATAATATTGTTCTTTGGCACCTAAAATCATTCCACATAATAAACCATCTTCATATGCTTTTAGTCCGTATGAATCTTCACTGTTAATCATTTGATATAACCTTTTGGAAGCTGTTTCCATAGACCATTCATCATTCCAAGGTGGAGAATTAAATGTTTCCACATACATCTTTGCAAGTTCTTCAATATCAGTTAAGTTTATTTCTTCAAATTTCATTTTATTTCTCCTTAAGTAGTTCGTATATAAAATCATAGTGTATTAAGTATGTAATAAACTTAATTGACTATAGAAATTATGCTAATAATTAAAATAAATCTAGATATTATATTGGTTCAACAGATTTAAGAAATATTTTATTTTGAAATGTACCACGTTTTTTTGCTTTGTTTAATTTAACTTCCATGAGTTCTTCTTCTGATATACCACGCACCTTACAAATGGCAAATAAAACTTCAAGTATATCCGCTAACTCTTCGATATTTTTACTTTCTTGGTATTCTGCTATTTCTTCATTTAATTTATTATCAAGCTCAATCATGTATTCCTCATCAGTTAAAATCGTAAAATCAACTTTTTGATTATTATTTTCGATTATATTAGGAATTTTATCTCGAACTAATTTGTTATATTCCTTTGACATGTATATTTCCTCCGTATCATACTTAAAAAATAATATACTAAGTAAAATCTAATAACCACATTCTTTTAAAAATCTTTTTAAAGCATCTTTCCAACAAGGTAATAACATAAATCCGTTTTCCACTAACTTAGACTTATCCATTCGGCTATTTAAAGGTCTCTTTGCCTTTGCACCATATTCTTCACTCGATACTGGTATAATTTTGATTTTATTATTCGTATATGCAAAAATTTCTTGTGCAAATTCACTCCAAGAACAAAAGCCTTCATTTGATAAATTGTACTTTCCATATTTATTTGACTGAATTATATCAACCATAGTGTTAGCAGCATCAACAGTATATGTTGGAGAACCAACATGTCAGAGACAATCGTTACTTCATTGTTAGTTTCAGCGAGTTTCAACATAGATTTAACAAAATTTTTACCGTTAAATCCAAATAACCATGAAATTCTCACTATAAAATATTTATCAAGTAGTCTTTCAACTGCTAACTCTCCTTGATACTTACTTTTTCCATAATGACTAACTGGATTTCTTTCATTATCTGGTTTCCATGGTTCTGTACCATCACCGCTAAACACATAATCTGTGCTTACATATAATAGAGTTATATCATATTGCTTACAAGCCAAAGCAATATTCTTAGTTCCTTCTATATTGATTAAATTACATTGTTCTATTTCATTTTCTGCATTATCAACCGCAGTATAACCGGCACTATGTATAATTACATCAGGTTTCACATGTTCAATTGTCTGAAAGACAGCATTTTTAACTGTTATATCACAATCTTTTGAGCCAATACCTACTGTGTCTATATTTCTTCTCATGAGTTCTTTTATAATATCATATCCTAACTGTCCGGTTGCACCAGTTACTAAAACTTTCATCTATTTCGTATCCTTTCTAATTTTATCTACTAACTCTTTTATTCATCTTCTTCGTTAAATTCATCTGAAAACGGGCAGCTTTTTATACACTTGCCACAATTATCACAGTTCTCAATATATGGTACCAGAAAACCCAAATCTCCTTGTCTCAGTGATATATAACCATTAGAGCAAAACGGAATACATCTACTACAACCTGTACAAGTATATGTACTAATCATTTTCATAACGTTATTCATATTTGTTTACTCCCTTAACCAAATTTGCTTGAGCAATCCAATATCCATGCTTAGAATTATCGTTTGGAAAAAGTGAATAATTTCAAACATCGATACCATCTGTATATAGATCTTGATGTTTATAAATCCAAAGCACCAATCAATAATCCCTACTTTAACATTATTTCCTTTGCCATTTTATAGTATAGATGACTTCCTATAAAAAAAGATAATCAGTGTAGCTTATTTTAACCATTATGACGTAATTGTGAAAGATTGTGTATTAAAACTCTAAATTTTATCAATAATTTTTAATTAAGAATTTCCACTTTGGGTTGATGGATTACCACATCAAGATGGATACTGGCTTCATTATTTATACCAAATCCTAATCCATCACCAATTCCAAAATGACAAGTATCGATGATACTTTCATCTATACCGATTATTCCTGTAGGAGTCATTTTAGATAATCCTTTCCCAAACTCAACTAACATTCTGCATTCAAGTTCTAAAGAAAAAAGAATCTTTTTAAGTTCTTCATTGCCAATAATATCTGTTACATATGAATCTTTAATTTTGAGAATTACAGGTTCCTTAATCAATCCAAACATACCTAACCATTTCCCATATTGATTTATTTGTCCTATAGTACAGTCTATAACAACCTTTCCATTTGCAGTTCCTAATTTAATTCCTGCTTCAAGTTCTGAAGGAGGTAAGAAGGCTTTATCTGATTCGGCAAAAATTCTATGGCTACACGTTTTAAACTCATTTATTTTAAACTCTAAATCTGTACCTGATTTGTTTTTTACACAAAGCCTTGAATTTTTTGGAATGGATTGATATTGATTATATACTTCCTCAAAATCTTCTAGAGGTGTATTTAAGCCTTCCATTAAAGATTTTGAAGTGATATCTAATCTAATGAAGACATATTTACCCAGTAGATTTTGAGGCTTGCTAAATGGAGAAAAATACTTATTATGACCTTTAAAAACAAATGAATCAATAGACAATGCAACAATTAATAAATCTTTCGAAGTAAGATTCTCGTATTCATAAGTCACAAAATCTTTATCATCAATTAAAGTGTATCTAATGGACTTACTGATTAAATGAGATAATACATCCTTAATTTCTTTGTACTGTTTTTTATCAGTTATAACTAATATATTTGCATCTGAACAATCTCCAAACCAATATTTTATTATTATCACCTCCCAATATAATTTATCTTTACTACATAATTTAATACAATTGTTACACTATTTATAATGATTCTGACATTACTGCAACGAACGATTATACCTGTTTTGTGATGTTATTTAAGTAGTCAAATAGCATCTCTCTATTCCAGACTTGTGCTTCGATATAGTGCAAATCTGTCTTGTATTTTAAAATTACTTCTTCAAGCTCACAATACAAATAAACATTTGGTGTATTTGTTCTTTCTCCTCCTATAATATTTCCATTACTATCTGTTTCAAAACAATACATACTGTCTGGAAAAGTAAACGAAATTGCAGACAAATCTAAACAATTTATAGGGATTTTTATTTCAACTGCATTTTTCTGTATATCTTCACGGATATCAAAATCTCCTTGGGGTGATTCACCTAATGCCATATATATTGGAACTGTATTTTTCGGATTACCACCTTTGGTAACCAGTTGGGTATAAATCCATTTTTCAATTTCTTTTCTTTGAATCAAATAATCATCTTCGGCATAAAACCCGCCAATATTGTTTCTTATGCAGTGCTTTCTCTTAATTTCATTTGCCTGTTCAAAAGGGTGGTCATTTAAAGAGGTAAATGGATTTTCACCGTGAACATAATATCGAGTTAAAAAATTGGGAACATTTATCATTAGACTCACCTCGCAAAATATTAATAAATTTGACGTATTCGATAACAACATCGATGCAATTTTCACTACACAATATAATAGAGCTATTCTTCGCTAATGCTTATTCGGTACGTTGATATATGGACGGTATGGTTAAAACCACATCATCATAAATATTAAATCCAATTTTTTCATAATAACCTGATATATGTTTTTCTGTTTGAACTAACCACTCGGTG
>JAEWHU010000070.1 GCA_023387635.1 Bacillota bacterium | reverse complement strand
GCCAAATGGTGTATGTGGTTTATATGACAGTATAAAAGCATGGATTGTTAAGAAAAAAGGAAAGAAGGTGGAACCGAATGCTAAGTCTTGAGAATGTCACAATTAAATTTGGTGGTCTAGTTGCTGTAAATGATGTTACTTTAGATATACCAGATGGAAGCATATTTGGTCTTATTGGACCTAACGGTGCAGGAAAGACTACCTTATTCAATTTGATTAGCGGTGTTTATAAACCTACAAGCGGTAAAATCTATTTTGGGGGAAAACAAATAGAAGGGACCACACCTTATAAAATAAATGAATTAGGTATTGCTAGGACTTATCAAAATATAAACTTATTTAAAAAAATGACTGCACTTGAAAATGTTATGGTAGGTTGTCATACAAAGAGTAATTCCGGAATATTTGATTCAATAATTAAAACTAAAAAACATAAAAATGAAGAAAAAGCTATTTTAGAAAAAAGTATGGAAATCCTTAAATCTATGGGATTAGAAGACAAGGCAAATCTAAAAGCTAGTAATCTTTCTTATGGTGAACAAAGAAGACTTGAAATAGCAAGAGCCATGGCTTCGGAACCAAAATTAATTCTTCTTGATGAGCCTGCAGCGGGTATGAATGCAAATGAAAAATTAGAATTGAATGAAACCATTAAGAAGATTAACAAACTAGGGATTACAGTTCTTTTAGTAGAGCATGACATGAAAGTAGTTATGAATATATGCGACACCGTATGTGTACTAAACTATGGCAAGAAACTATGTGTAGGTGATCCTGATTACGTTACATCTAATGACGAAGTTATTGAAGCTTATTTGGGAGGTGATATAGATGTCTAAGATTTTAGAGGTAAAGAATCTTCATTTTCATTATGGTGAAATACACGCATTACAAGGAATATCTTTGGATGTATCCGAGGGTGAAATCGTTACTTTAGTTGGGGGTAACGGTGCAGGAAAGACAACAACTTTAAGATCTATATCTGGGCTTCTTGGTAAAATAACCTCTGGTGAAGTATATTTTATGGGACAAAGAATTGATGGTATAAAGCCTCATCAATTAGCACCTATGGGGCTTGCACAGTGTTTGGAAGGACGTCATATCTTTGGTAACTTAACCGTTAGTGAGAACCTTATGATGGGAACCTATATAAGAAAAGATAAAAATGTTAGTAATGATCTAGATTATGTATATGGTTTGTTTCCAAGATTAAAAGAAAGAGAAAAGCAAAGTGCAAAAACTCTTTCTGGCGGGGAACAACAGATGTTAGCTGTAGGTAGAGCACTTATGCAAAAACCTAAGATTATTATGATGGATGAGCCATCTTTAGGACTTGCGCCATTGATTATCAAAGAAATATTCGAGATTATTAAAAGAATTAATAAAGATGGTATCTCCGTATTATTAGTTGAACAGAACTCAAAAGCTGCACTACAAATAGCTCATAGAGGTTATGTACTTGAAACAGGTACAATAGTTACCAGTGGATCTGCAAAAGAACTTATGAATGATGAAACAATACAAGCTAGTTATCTTGGTAAAAAGTAAAGTGTATGGAGGTAAACATGGATATAATAAGTTTAAAAGAAAAATGTAAACAATTAAGAATGGATACTTTAAAAGAAATCCATGAAGCAGGATCTGGTCACCCAGGCGGTTCCTTATCTATGGTAGAAATTATTGTATCTCTATACTACTATAAAATGAAAATAAATCCTAAGGATCCAAAAGATCCATTAAGAGATAGATTTATACTCTCAAAAGGACATGCAGCACCTATTTTATATGCGGTATTAGCGGATAAAGGATATTTTGATAAGGAACTTTTAAAGACCTTGCGTAAGTTACATAGTCCACTTCAAGGGCATCCCGATAAGAAAAAGCTTGCTGGGGTAGATGCTTCAACTGGTTCTCTAGGACAAGGAGTTTCTGTAGCAACAGGGATGGCATTAGGTGCAAAAGCATTAAATAACGGTGTTAATGTATATGCAGTTGTAGGAGATGGAGAATTACAAGAGGGTATTGTATGGGAAGCAGCTATGGCAGCAAGCCATTATAAACTAGACAACCTAACTGTTATTGTTGACAATAATGGTTTACAAATAGATGGACATTGTGATGAGGTTATGTGTATAGGCAACATTGGTAAGAAATATGAAGCCTTTGGATTTGAAGTATATGATGTAGCAGATGGTAATGATATAGAACAAATAATCAAAGCTATAGATGCACCTTTTAATGGAAAACCAAAATGCATCGTGGCTCATACCGTAAAAGGAAAGGGTGTATCCTACATGGAAAATGAAGTGGGATGGCATGGAAAGTCTTTAAATAATGAAGAACTAGAAAAAGCATTAGCAGAGTTGGGAGGTAAGTAAAATGTCAAATCTAATTGCAACTAGAGCAGCCTACGGTGAAGCCCTTGCAAAGCTTGGAGAGAAAAATAAAAGAATTGTAGTATTAGATGCAGATTTATCTAGTGCAACTATGACCTGTGATTTTGCTAAGAAGTTTCCAGAAAGATTCTTTAACGCTGGAATTGCTGAAGCAAATATGACTTGTATGTCGGTTGGACTTGAAGATGCAGGTTTTATTCCATTCATTAGCACCTTTGCTATGTTTGGAACAGGAAGAGCTTATGAAATGGTAAGAAACTCAATCTGCTATCCAAATAACAACGTAAAACTAGCTATGACTCATGCGGGAATCTCTTTAGGTGGAGACGGTGGTAGTCATGAAACAATAGAGGATATAGCACTCATGCGTGTATTACCTGGTATGACAGTTATCGTTCCATGTGACGCTAATGAAACATATAAAGCCGTTGAGGCAGCGGCAGAAATAGAAGGACCTGTTTACTTAAGATTATCAAGAATGCCTACCACAGTGTATGATGACAAGCCATTTGAAATTGGTAAAGCTAATGTATTAAAAGACGGAAGAGATGCTGTTATCTTTACTTGTGGTACTATGGTGGAAAGCGCACTTAAGGCATATGAGAAGTTGGTAGCAGAAGGTGTAGACGTAGCAATTGTGAATATTCACACGATTAAGCCAATAGATAAGGAAACAGTAAAAACTTATGCTGCGAAATGTAAGAATATTATCACCTTAGAAGAACATTCTGTAATAGGTGGACTTGGTGATGCAGTAGCGGAAGTACTTCTAGAAGAAGGTGGCTATAAAATCAAGAAGCTTGGAGTACAAGATGAATTTGGACAATCTGGTACTCCAGAAGAATTACTAAAATGTTATCGATTAGATCCAGTAAGTGTTTATGAAGATATTAAGACATATTTAAATAAGTAATTATCTAATTTTGGTTATTCCTTTTAGTTCGCCACAAGACGGAAGTTTTGTGGCAGCTTTTTGTGTTAATAAAGGTCTTAGTTTGGCAATCTTTTAAATTGCTGGGTTAGGGCTTTTTTGTTGTGTTAATATATGGAATTATTTAGAAAAATAAATCATCTTCACTTGTTTTTATTAAATTATACAATAATTAATATAAAAAATGTTGTATTATACATTCTATGGTGTTATTCTTATTGCTATTAGTTTTTAATAGCAGTAGATACAGCTTAAGGAGATGATTATAAAAATTCGAAAAATATAACAAAGAATATAACAAAGAATAGAAACTAATGTTATGAGAAATTATTAAAGCGTGAAAAAAATCACTTTCATAATCATTATATGGATGTGTAAATACGCAGATAGGAGTTTAATGTTAAATGTAAAGCGAAGTATATCAGTGAGGGCAAAATTATTTTCGGGATTTTTATTATGCGTGATTATATTGGTTTTTGTTGGAGGCCTTGGAATCTTTGGCATGGGATCGCTAAATAATAATGCTAAAGAAATATATAATTACGAATTTAAAAGTGTTACATATCTTCAACAATTAAAAGATATATTATTGGCTATACGAGCAGAAATTGATGATGCAGTATTATATGCTGATGAAGAAAAAACAGAAATAGCTATAAAAAATATAGAAGCTTATGATGCAGAAGCTATTGTATTACTAAAAGAGTATGGAGAGCTTCAACTTACACAGGAAGCAAGAGCTACATATGATAACATATTGAACATATTTAAGGAGTATAAGACTCAAAGAACCACGGTTTTAGCACTTGCAAGTGCAAGGAAATACATAGAAGCAAAGGCGGCCCTACCCACAATTACAGATATTCGAGTGGGTATTAATGAAGAGCTAGATGTTTTATTACAAGAAGCTCAAAAGAATGTAATAACCAAAAATAATGAAAATAGAAATATATATAAAACATTAACAAGTATGATATTCATGGTTGTGGTTAGTGGAATAATTATTTCAATAATCGTTGGTTTTACCATATCTTTTTCAATTGCAAAAAGAACAAAAAGTATTCTTTATTTTGCAAGGGCGATTGGTGAAGGAGATTTAACGTATTCGGCAACTGTAAAAGGTACGGATGAAATTGCTATGGTTTCTAATGAACTGAATGTAGCAAGAGAGAAGATAAGACAATTGATAGAAACCATTGCTGTTCAAACTGGGGAGGTATCTACTTCTAGTGAAGAGTTATCAGCAACCCTTGAGGAAATCACAAGCACAATCACACAAATAGACCAAAATGTTTCTTCCATTGTAGATAGTATTCAAGATATAAATGCTACAACAGAGGAACTATCGGCTACTGTGGAGCAAGTGGATGCAGGTGTTTCTAGATTGTCATTGGATTCAAGTGAAAGTAGTAATGAAGCTATGAATATTAAAGGAAGAGCCATTGCAATAAAAAACAAAGGTTCTGAATCTAAGGTAATGGCGGATAGTTTAAGTGAAGAAAAGGAAGCAAAGATATTAGAAGCCATTGAACATAGTAAGGTTGTAGGTGAAATTATTATTTTTGCAGAATCAATTGCATCTATTGCAGAACAAACTAATCTACTTGCTATTAATGCCGCAATAGAAGCAGCTAGGGCAGGAGAACAAGGAAAAGGGTTTGCAGTTGTTGCATCTGAGATAAGAGGACTATCGGAACAATCATCTAGTTATGTTAAAGATATTCATAAGGTTATTGCTAATGTAAAAGCAGCGGTTGAAAACTTGTCCCTATATTCAAAAGAAATATTAGATTTTATTAATGATCGGGTAAAGAATGATTATGAATTATTAATTGATACCGGTGAAAACTATGAAAATGATTCAATCTACGTAAGTAAATTATCTTTAAACATAGCTGATATGTCAGAAGAATTAAGTGCTTCTACAGAAGAAATTGCGGCAGTGACTAGCTCAATTGCAAGTAATGTAGAAAACACATCAAGTAATTCCGAAAAAATACTAAAAAGTATAGAAGGGGTTGCTAGTGCTATGGATGAAGTTGCGAATACGGCACAACACCAAGCTGAAATTGCAGAGAAATTAACAGAGTTGATATCAAAATTTAAAGTTTAATAAAGTACAAACAAAAATCCCAGGAAAATTCCTGGGATTTTGTACGTTATAATATATTTATTATGAAATAATTAATTATATTCTTGTTACGTTAGTAGCTTGATCGCCACGGTTACCTTGCTCGATGTCAAAGCTAACTGCTTGACCTTCATCTAAAGATTTGAAGCCATCTCCTTGGATAGCTGAAAAATGAACGAATACGTCATTTCCGTTATCTGTAGTTATGAAACCAAAACCTTTTTCTGCGTTAAACCATTTTACTATACCTGTATTCATGTGTGTATCTCCTATTTTCTTATATGCTGTTAATTAATTATTAATAAATAATTAATTAAATTCTATTAACGTTAGTAGCTTGATCGCCACGTTGTCCTTGTTCGATATCAAAGCTAACTCTTTGACCTTCATCTAAAGATTTGAAACCATCACCTTGGATAGCTGAAAAATGAACGAATACGTCATTTCCATTATCTGTAGTTATGAAACCGAAACCTTTTTCTGCGTTAAACCATTTTACTATACCTGTACTCATGTGTGTATCTCCTATTTTCTGTTGTGCTGCTAATTAATTATTTATAAATAAGCAATTATATTCTTGTTACGTTAGTAGCTTGATCGCCACGGTTACCTTGTTCGATGTCAAAGCTAACTGCTTGACCTTCGTCTAATGTTTTGAAACCATCGCCTTGGATAGATGAAAAATGAACGAATACGTCATTTCCGTTATCTGTAGTAATGAAACCAAAACCTTTTTCTGCGTTAAACCATTTTACTGTACCTTTATTCATGTGGTACCTCCTAATTTTTGTTATTTATACCAGGGTATAAAAAAATCACATATTTTTACAAATTATATATACGAGTGAAGAATACATATAATCTCTAAAAATATGTGAATCTATTAATACATCGGTAATACTAAAGCTAGTATAACACAGTTTTTAAGGGTTGTCAATACATATTTGCAATGTTTTTAAAATAATTGAAATTATATATATAATTTTAAAATATACATTAAATAAGGAAGTAGAATTTCTGAATAGGACTTTTTTGTTGATAATCATTTAAATGTAGTATTTACTTTAATAATTTATTGTGATATATTTCAATTGTTTTACACATTGAAAATAAGGAGCAAAAAAACAAAATGATTGGTGTAAATAAACTTAAGCTTAGCCATAAGTTATATTTTGGGTTTGCAATTGTCATAATTCTTATGATAAGTATTTTAGGCTATACATACATTAATTATGATAATGAGACAAAAGCGGTTGAGCTTAACTTAAACTCATATGTCATTATTGATGAAGCAAATGCTATCTTAATCAGCTTGCTTAATATGGAAACAGGTGCTAGGGGATATGCATTAGCAGGAAACGATGAATTTTTAATACCGTTTTATGAAGGAGAAAAAGATTTTCTAGTACATTATGATAGTATTAAAGAATTAACTTCAGATAACGAGGTTCAGCAAGAGAGGCTGACGGACTTACTTAATCAGTATCATACCTGGTATGAATGGGAAACTTCTAAAATTATAGAAGGGCGAAAATTGGTTTTAGAGGGTAAGTTAAACATGGAAGATGTTATTGCCCTTGTACAGACAGATAAGGGTAAAAATGAAATGGATACCGCTCGTTCTATACTCGCTGAGATAATTGACGAAGAGCAACAGATATTAAACGTGCGATATAAAAATCTTAGAGTGGCAGAGCAAAGAACAGGATTTGTTATTATAGTAGGAGGTCTACTAACAGTTATTATATCTTCTATTATTGCACTTTTTACTTCATTATCCGTATCCAAACCTGTAAAGATGCTTATCAAAGCATCGGAAAATATAACGGAGCAGAATTACCAAGAACTAATTGATTTAAAGACAGATAAAGAACTTGATACTTTAATAAGACATTTTAAAGATATGCAGACAGCAATACAATGCCGAGAAAATGAGTTAAATAATAAAAATCATGAATTAAAGCTACAAATGGTAGAAGTAAATGAGGCTAATAAACTAAAAAGTCAATTCTTAGCCAATATGTCACATGAACTTCGAACACCACTTAATTCAATTATTGGCTTTACAAACCGAGTTATAAAAAAGAGCGGTGACTGTTTACCACTGATGCAACAGGAGAATTTAAATATTGTCTTGGGGGAAGCCCATCATTTATTAGAATTAATTAATAGTTTATTGGATTATTCAAAAATTGAAGCTGGTAAAATGGAATTACATATTGAAAGATTTGACCTCTCAAAAGTAATGGAAGAGGTTTATACTATGACAAAGACTTTGTCAGAAGGTAAAAAAATAAAATATAAACAGGAATTCTATACCTTAGATAATATACCAATTGTAAGTGATAGAATAAAGGTAAAGCAGGTACTAATTAACCTTTTGAGTAATGCATTTAAGTATTCGGAAAGAGGAACTATTACATTCTCTGTACATAAAGAGGATAACTTTTATTGTATAAAAGTACAAGATGAGGGAGTTGGTATATCTACTGAAGATATAAATTATATATTCGATGAATTCCGTCAAGTGGATGGCTCTTATACAAGGAAGGTTGGTGGTACGGGTCTTGGTCTTTCTATTACTAAGAAGTTTGTAGAAATGCTTGGAGGAAAAATCAAAGTTAATAGTGAATATGGTATTGGAAGTTGTTTCACTGTTTATCTACCTATTGATATAGAAGTTAAACAAATTGATGTATTAATTGGAGATGAAATATCAAATAGACATGAAAGAAAAGTTGTCTGCATTGATGATGATAATAATGTACAACGATTATATAAACAATATCTTAACGAATATAATATTGAAGCAATAGCAATGAATGGCACTGAGGATATCATCAAAGAAATATTACATATAGTTCCAGATGCAATTGTATTAGACATTATGTTATCAGATAAGGATGGTTGGGAAATATTATCTGAATTAAAAAATAATGAAGAAACAAAGAAAATACCTGTTATAATGGCATCTGTACTTAGTGAAAAAAACTTAGCTTATAGAATGAAAGCGGATGAGTATTTAATAAAACCAGTAACCCAAGAAGAACTTTTTAATACTATAACTAGGACAACTACTAAAAAAAGTGGTTTAGACATTCTTATAGCAGATGATGATGAAAACTTCTTAAAATTAATGGGGCAATTCTTAAAAGAGGAGTCCATCCCTTATAGATGCGCTAAAAATGGTGAGGATGCTATTAATCAAATGCTTAATAAAAAGCCTGATATACTAATATTAGATATTATGATGCATAAAAAAGATGGGTTTACTGTATTGGAAGATATTAGAAAAAGAGAAAATATAAAGGATACACCTGTTATAGTAGTGACTTCAAAGGATTTAACGAATAGAGAAAAGGATGCATTGCGAAAGAGTACTAGTGCTGTAATTCAGAAGTCGGCGGTTATGATGGATATAGTTATGGAGAATTTGATAAAGAGAATTAAGGAGAATCTTAATAATGAAGAGAATTTTACTGGTTGAAGATAATGCACATAATTCAAGATTGATAGAACAACTCCTTATGGACATAGAAATTAATACCCAGTTAACAATTGCAGATTCGGGCAAAATGGCTTTGCAAGTGACAGGTGAAATTGATTTTGATTTGGTTATTATGGATATATCTTTGCCAGATATGAATGGTATTACGGTTACCAAGGAATTAAAGAGAAATCCTAAGTATGAAGAGGTTCCATTCATAGTAGCAACTGCCCATGCTATGTCAAATGATGAAGAAATTTTTATGAAAACTTTTGATGATTACATATCAAAACCTATAGACGATGATATATTTACAGAAAAAATAAATAGATGGTTAGGTGCAAGATAAATATGGAAACTAAGATACTGGTTGTTGATGATAATAGTAATAATGTTAGATTGTTAAAGGATATACTAGAGGATGAATATTATACAGTATACACCACGGATTCTGGATTTTCAGTGCTAGATATGGCACAAAATCTAAGACCTGATGCAATTCTGCTTGATATAATGATGCCAGGAATGGATGGATTTGAGGTGTGTAAGTTATTAAAAAGTGATGATGAAGTGATGGACATTCCCATTATAATGGTTACGGCAAAAACGGAAGGTAATGATTTAAAGAATGCATTTGAAATGGGGGCTGTTGATTATATAAAGAAACCATTTGACGAGATTGAAGTCATCGCTCGTATCAATTCTGTCCTACGTACAAAACATAATCAAGATAAATTAAAAGAAAAAGCAAACAATGATGGATTAACAGGTATTTATAATCATGCGCTTTTAATACACCTATTTGAGAAAGAAATTAAAAAACAAGAGAGAAATGGCGATGATGTATCTTTTATAATGCTAGACATTGATCATTTTAAAAAAATAAATGATACATATGGACATACCGTAGGTGATGTAGTTTTAAGGGAACTAGCAAGTCTTCTTAGTAAATCCATAAGAGATACTGATTTTGTTGGAAGATATGGAGGAGAAGAATTTAGTATTGTCTTAACAGAGGCAAATGAAGATAACACTTATGAATTGTGTGAAAGAATAAGAAATATAATACAAAATCACAAATTTTTGGCAGATGACATTACTATCCATGTAACAGTTAGTATAGGTTTTTACTGTAAAAAAGCAAATGATCCAATTAGTAGTCATGACATGATAAAGCGATCTGATGAAGCACTTTATAGAGCAAAGCAAAATGGAAGAAATAGAGTTGAAAAGTAAATCATAATAAAACCCCAGGAGAATTTTCCTGGGGTTTTATATACGCTATAAAATTAATTTCATTAATTATGTTAATTTCATTAATTATATTCTATTAACGTTAGTAGCTTGATCGCCACGGTTACCTTGTTCGATATCAAAGCTAACAGCTTGTCCTTCGTCTAAAGTTTTAAAACCATCACCTTGGATAGCTGAAAAATGAACGAATACGTCATTTCCGTTATCTGTTGTAATAAATCCAAAACCTTTTTCTGCGTTAAACCATTTTACTATACCT
>JAEWHU010000174.1 GCA_023387635.1 Bacillota bacterium | reverse complement strand
CCCCTATTCCCCTCATGAATGAGGGGCAAGGGGAGTTGATGTGTGCTCGCACACTTTTTTATATAAATTAGGCATAGCACTCCTGATACGGCTTGTGATATGACGGTTGCCCATGCTGCTCCTGCGACTCCCATATGTAATACAATGATAGTAAATAAATCTAGCACTATGTTTAATACAGAGGAGATTAGTAGAAATATAAGTGGAGTCTTACTGTCTCCCATGGAACGGATGATACCAGATAGTAAATTATACAAATATGTAGCCGGTATGCCTAAGAATATAATAAAAATATAGCTATAGGCACCATCATAAATATTACTTGGTGTATTCATCAATAAGAGTATATCACGGCAAAGTAAACAAACAACAGTTGTCATAATAACAGAAAAGGTAAGTGCTAACCATCCGCTGTTAGAGACAAAACGCCTTAAATCCTTATAATTCTTTTCGCCGAATTTCTGTGCCACTGGGATTGCAAAACCGCTACAAACACCAGAACAAAAACCTATAATCATAAAATTAATAGAACCTGTGGAACCAACGGAAGCCAAAGCTTCAATCCCCAGATATCTTCCAACTATTATAGTATCCATCATGCTATAGAATTGCTGTAGTAAAAGCCCAAATAGCATTGGAATAAAAAAACCAAGAATTAATTTCATGGGTGAACCATTTGTCATATCTTTCATATTACTATTTGCCATTTCAATTTCCTCGCTTTAACTTATTATGTCAGCTCATATTCTACACTTGGTACTAAGTTTTTACAAGTAAAATAAAAAAGTATTCGATTAAGTTCTTAACAAAAATGAATTGCAGAAATATATTTTTTATGATAGAATACAAATAGAACATATGTTTTGTGAGAGAGAACCAACTATAGAAGAGGAGGATAAGATTTGTTACTTAATTTACATGTTAAAAATTTTGCTATAATTGATGAGGTTGATGTGACCTTTCGAGATAACCTTAATATTCTAACAGGTGAAACTGGTGCAGGTAAATCTATCATCATTGGTTCTATTAATGTTGCTCTTGGAGGAAAAATAACAAAGGACATTATACGAAAAGGTGCAGAATATGCTTTGGTCGAATTAATTTTCCATATTGATGACAAAAGTATATTACAAAAGATTAAAGATATGGAGCTATCCGTAGAAGATGGCCAAATCATTATAAGTAGAAAGATTATGAGCGGTAAGAGTATTAGTAAAGTAAATGGTGAGACAGTTACAACAAGCGTGTTAAAAGAAATTGCGGGGCTATTAATTGATATCCATGGGCAACATGAACACCAATCTTTATTATATAAAGAAAGACATTTAGATATATTAGATAGGTATGCTAAAAATATAATTGGAGATATAAAATATACATTAGAACAAAAATATAAAGAATACATAACCATTAAACGTCAATTAGAAAATATGAAAATGGATGAGGATAAAAGATTACGTGAAATATCTTTTTTAGAATATGAAATAAATGAAATTAAAGAAGCAAATTTAAAAATAGGTGAAGATGAGAATCTATTTTCAGAATATAAAAGGCTTTCTAATGCCAAAATATTAAATGAAGGCTTAAATAATATCCATGAATTAATGGGTTATGATAAAGGTAATGGTGCAGGAGAGTTAATTGGACGAGCAGTAAAACATCTATATAAATTACAAGAATATGACAGCACATTAAATAACTTAATGGAGCAAGTATCAGGTATTGAAAATTTAGTTAATGACTTTAATCGTGAATTATCGGAGTACATCATAGATTTAGGTAATCATGAAGATGACTTCTATTATATAGAAAAGAGATTGGATTTAATACTTCATTTAAAATCAAAATATGGTAATTCAATTATTGATATTTTAGAGTACTGTAAAAATTGTGAAAGTAAACTCGAACAATATTATAATTATGAAGAAACAATAAAATCTTTAACAAAAAAATGCCAAGAGGCAGAAACCAACTTAGAGAATTTATCAAAACAATTATCTATTATTAGGCATGATAAAGGAATGGAATTAGCCCAAAAAATCAAAGAAGCTTTGATTGATTTAAATTTCTTAGATGTGAAATTTGAGATGAGTTTTAAAAGGCTAAGTAATTATTCAAGCAATGGTTTTGATGAAGCAGAATTTTTAATATCCACAAATCCAGGCGAAGAAACAAGATCACTTGCAAAAGTAGCTTCTGGAGGTGAATTATCAAGAATTATGTTAGCTATAAAATCAGTTCTAGCAGATAAAGATGAAATTAACACATTAATCTTCGATGAAATTGATGTTGGTGTAAGTGGAAGAACAGCACAAAAAGTATCAGAAAAGCTATCAACAATTGCAAAAAATCATCAAGTACTTTGTATTACTCATTTACCTCAGATTGCTGCTATGGCTGATTCTCACTATATCATCGAAAAAGAAACAGATGGACTGCGAACTAATACATCTATTAGATATTTACTGGAAGAGGAATCAATTTCAGAAATTGCAAGAATACTTGGTGGTGCTATTATTACCGATTCTGTAATTTATAGTGCAAAAGAAATGAAGGAACTTGCACTTACAACTAAAAAATGCTAGTTTGAAATTTAATTTAATACACATACTATAAAAAAGGATATGAAAAAAGATACACGATTTTGTGTATCTTTTTTTTTGTTAACATAATTCGTTTGTGTTTGCGAACGTAGTTGTTCCTAAATAATGATTTGATATTAATGTGAAAGAAATATGTTATTAGCATATAGATGGGAGTTTAGCATGAAGAGAAAATCTATGTATAGATTAATTTTATTAATTTTGTTTGTATTAAACCTAATAGGAATTGTCGTGTTTGGTTATATAAAAATAAATAACAGCATTCCAGATAATATCAGAATAATGGTAGATGAAAATGAAAGTTTTGATTTTAATTTACCTTTGTCAGCTAAATTTAGTAATGATAATATTGGTGTTATTAATGTAAATAACAAGACAGTTCCGGCAAATGAAATAAAGTTAAACTTAAATAAACCATTTACATTGCAATCATCAGAAACTGGAAATTATACTATTGTATTAAAGCTATTTGGAATTATTAATTTTAAGGAAATTAAATTAGGAGTTATTGATTCTTATGAATTAATACCAAGTGGAAATCCCATTGGAATATATATTGAAACAGATGGAGTAATGGTTCTTGGTACAGGAGTTATAAATGGTCAAGATGGTTTGAATTATGAACCTGCACTAAATAAACTAAAATCAGGTGATTATATTACTTCGGTCAATGGACAAGTAATGCATAATAAGGAGGAGTTAATTAAGGTTATCTTAAATTGTAATGGAAATGACCTAAATATTAATGTGAGAAGAAATGATGAAAATATTCAATATAAGATATCACCTGTTAAGACATCTGATGGGGAGTATAAAATTGGAGTATGGATAAGAGATAACACCCAAGGTATCGGTACTCTTACCTTCATAACTAAAAATGGAGGGTTTGGTGCTTTAGGTCATGGTATAACTGATATTGATACAAGCTTAATTATGGAGATTGAAGATGGTT
>JAEWHU010000075.1 GCA_023387635.1 Bacillota bacterium | reverse complement strand
TAGAAAAATCTGATGATTTCGTCAAAGTTAAAAAAAATATAGATTTATTAATAGGAGAAGAAGTTATTATTGATGGATATTCACTAGAAATAGATTATGTTTTAAAAGAAAGAATTAGTCAAGCTATTAATCAAAATGGAGTATTTTATATCGATTGTTTCAAAATGTTATCACGTAATTTCCAAAAAGTTCTTAAAATATTTGAAATACTCCTTAGTAATAATTGTTTAATTGTAACAGCAAATTATTATATTACGAATGGTTATATTGAAAAGAGAACGTCAATACTAAAAGCAGCTCATAATGCCAATGATGTGAATAATAACATACAAAACTTAACAGGATTATCGAGTAAACACAGGGAAGTACTAAAAAATATCTTGAAAGATGATATATAAAATAAATAATAGCCTATATTTAAATAGGCTATTATTTATTATTGGATTTCTTTAGTTATCTTTGTAACCATAGGTTTATGAAAAAAGTCTAGTCCTTTAATAGAGAGAATTCGATCAATTATATCTTTTTCTAATCCATTATTTATAAAAACTTTAGCTATCGGTGAACAATTACTATCACTTAATAATAATTGTAAATGTCTATAAAATCCCCATAAGGATACATGTGAAAAGTCATAACCACTTTGATTAAATATTATATAAGGAAAAGATTTAGGTATCCACATATTACAAATATCACAATAATTATCATTTCTTTGATATCTGGTCAGTCTAGGATATTGAATGTAATCATTGTATATACCAAAAATTTTTGCATATACTTGAAGTACTTTTTGAAGTTCTATACATGTTAATCCAAATATAAGTCTAGTTAATTCCTCTTGAATTTTTCTTTCATGATTTCCCCTAATGCCTACTTCATAATATATATCTGCACCCACTGGATATCGTATGAACACATCTAGCTTTTTATATTTTTCTTCACCAGTATATTGAGTATCGATAAAATCATCCAATAATATACGACCATGTTCTAGCCTAAAAAAGCCTCTAACTTTTTTAGCTACAAATTCCTCTGTTGAATGCCTTCCTGAAAAATAATATGGCATCTTATCAAGATGTATTTCATTGTTTTCATCGTTTAGTAATACACCTGTATAACATAATACTCTTCTTTTAGAAATAAAAAATGCTGGAGAGAACTCAGGTATAACTATGTCTTTTGCCATAACTTCTTCAGCATCCAAATTGTTATAAATTTGCTCAACATTATTATTCATAGATATAAAATCTCCTTTTATCAACTGGATCGGTGTAGCCTAATAGTCCTATCTATTAATATAGACATTATATACATAAATTAACCAAGTAATCAATAAGTCCAAGAAAGATGTGTAGTAAATATTTAAATACAACTGCATAATGCCCAATACTATGACGGCAGTATTGTCTGGTGATGCAGATATCGGCTTTATGGGTTCAGAAGCATCCGTATATGTGTATAATGAAGGAGCAGAAGATTATGTAGTTAATTTTGCTCAATTAACACAAAGAGCAGGAAACTTTTTAGTATCTAGAAATGTAAGTGAAGAATTTAAATGGGAGAATGTTAAGGGTAAAACTGTTATTGGTGGTAGAGTGGGTGGAATGCCACAGATGGTTTTTGAATATATCCTTAAGAAGCAAGGCATTGATCCTAAAACTGATTTAAACATTATTCAAAATATCGATTTTGGATTAACTTCTCAAGCATTTGCAGGTGGAACAGGTGATTATACCATAGAATTCGAACCAGCAGCCAATGCACTTGAAAAAGAGAATACTGGTAAAGTAGTAGCATCTTTGGGTGTTGAGAGTGGTATGGTTCCTTATACTGCTTATTCGGCTAAGAAGAGTTATATTGAAAAGAATCCAGAAGTAATCCAAAAATTCACTAATGCTATTCAAAAAGGACTTGATTATGTTAATTCACATACTCCTGAAGAAATTGCAAAAGTAATAGCACCACAATTTGCAGAAACTGAAATTGCTACTGTAACTGCAATTGTTAAGAGATATTACGATCAACAAACTTGGAAAGAGAATACTGTATTTGAAGAAGATAGCTTCACTTTATTACAAAACATATTGGAAGAAGCAGGAGTTATTACAACCAGAGCACCATATGATAAACTAGTTAATGTAGACTTTGCTACAAAAGCAGCTAAAGGGAAGTAATTAAATTAAAGAAAATTATTTAGATTAATAAAATCAATTAATTAAATTAATAGAATCAAATCATTAAATTAAAAATCAATTAATTAGATTAATATAGTAATTAAAAAAGGATGCCCTTATTAAATTAACGATACAAAGGAATAGTATCAGTTAGTTTAAGAAGGACATCCTAAATTAATTCATAAGAGCCAATGTGGAATTATGGACCCACTTAGCAATTTGGTTGTATAAAATTTATTATATTACTCTTCCTCTGGAGTATTAACATCTAAAGCTGAAGTTTTAGTTGCTTTATCGCCAAAATCACAACAACATTCGCTATCTTCATCTTCATACTCATCTTCAAAATCATCATCAAAGTCTTCAAGATAATCCGGTGTTAAATATTTATAAACAGCATAAGCTATACCTGCAACGGCAGCAATAGCACCGATAACAGCTAAAATAGTTATTATACAATTATTTCTTTTAGCTTCTTCGCGTTCCTTTTTATAAAGTAATTCACCAAGTTTTGTAGCATTTAACAAATCTTCAATTTTGTTATACATGTAGACACATCCTTTCAAGATAATAATGGTTCTACACTATTATACCACATAAGACTAGGTTTTACTATTAAAAATATGGGAAATGTAAGAAAGTATTACAATTTTTTCAAGTTTGCAAAAGATGCTAACATTTTTTTAACTCCTGCAGTACTAAAGTCTACAGTAACTTCATAATCTCTTCCACCTGAATTAATATTAGTTACAATTCCAACACCAAACTTCATATGGCTAACAGTATCACCAATGCCAAAATCAAGTTTACCTAATTT